>DAIRSW010000124.1:5298-6390 GCA_036804205.1 Verrucomicrobiia bacterium
AAGAGAAAAATACATTTTCCGTCGAGAACGATGCGGAGCACCGATTCAAGCGCAGTTGAGCGACGCTAAAAAAATAAAGCGCCGCGGGAGGCTGGCCTGACGCCCACTCCGTTAAGGCATCAACGAAAAAGGCCCGCCCCCATTAGCGCAATGAGTTGATCCTGTGAACGACTGCTACAGCCGTGCTTCTAAAATGAGGTTAAATGGCGTCTCCGCAGCTCGCCGGAAGTGCCGAAAGCCGGCTTTGCGAAATACTTCCGCCAGCCGACTTTCGCCTGCCTGGGCTCCAAGTACAAGCCGGCCACCATCAGCAATGGAATGGGCGCAGCATAGCGTGGTCGAAGCGGCATAATATAAGCGGGCGATTGGAGAAACGTTATCGGTCACCTCATCATTCGCGAACGGCTCAACCAGCATCACAGTGCCGCCCGGGGCTAGTGCCTCGGCGGCATGACGCGCAGCGGCAACCGGATCTCCCATGTCGTGCAAACAATCAAAAAAGCAAATCAACCCGTAATCTTTGCCGGGGTAATCCGACGCCCTTGCGGTGTTGAAGCTTACATTATCTTCCTGGGACCCCGAAACTGCGTGACGCCTGGCCTCCTGGATGGACGCCAAGTGAGTGTCGAAGCCAACGAACCGTGATTGAGTAAACGCTTCGGCCATCAATAGCGTGGAATGCCTATGCCCGCAGCCCACATCGGCAACGGCAATGCCGGATTTCAACCGCTCCACCACCCCATCAAGCGCCGGCAGCCAGTCCGCAACCAAGCTGCCTCGATAGGCATTGCGGTAAAAGGCTGCCACGCCACAATAAAGGCGTCCGTTGTGATCCCCCCACGCCACTCCATTTCCGGTCCGGAAAGCTTCAATCGCTTTGTCCTCGTCAAACCACATTGAAGCAGGAACCTGCCAGGCATTTGGTATAAACATCGGACTCTCTTCATCGGCCAGAACAACGGCCTGCTCCGGGGAGAGTTCGTAAGTGTCGCTGATGGAGTGAAAGACAATGTAGCCGCCTGCCACCTGTGAGTTCAGCCACTCCCGCACGTAACGCTCCGCGCAGCCCGCGCGTTCCGCGGCGCGCGCCAG
>DAIRSW010000124.1:6400-7862 GCA_036804205.1 Verrucomicrobiia bacterium
TTCCGCGACTTCTTGAGCAGTGAGCGGACCAGCGCCCGCCAATGCCTTGTAGAGACCGAGCTTCATGCCGAGGCTGACCATGACCCCGGCGTATCCGGCGGAAAGATCGCTTACGGCGAGATTGAGGAAGGCTTCAAGCTTTGATTGATCGATGAGATTTGATTTCATATTCTTAGATTTTTTGGATATTGAGTTTGGTTGATTCCAAATTTTCAGGGACATATTCTCACACATGCCAGGGTCGCGGCAGGGTCCGTACCGGTCGAAAAAGGTTCGATTATGCCAAAAACGGCATGCTAGAATGAGACGGAGCAGTCAGCCTCGTGCTAGCCGGCTTTTGAACTCCTGTCCGCCTCCAGGTGCTTGATTTAACCATCCTTCCCATCGTGAAAACATCTACCACTTGTCTGCTGGATCCGCGGCACGTTAGTCTAATCGCCATTCCTGACGCGGCGGTGTCAACGCTAACCGGCATCTTCGATGTGATGAATGCTTTTTCGCTGATGGGTCTTACAGGGAACAATGCGGAGGGTGCGCCGCCGTTTCATATCGAAATCATTGGCGAATCCATTGGACCGCTCGAACTGGCGAGTGGCGTTCCGATCACTGTCCAGCGCGCCATCAGCGGCATCGAAACCACCGACGTGGTGATTGTTCCATCTGTCTTATTACAAAAAGACGGATGGCAAAAGGGACGCTACCCCAAACTGGTCGAGTGGCTTCGCGCCATGCACGAACGCGGAGCGATCCTGTGCTCGGCCTGCTCCGGGGTCTTTCTTCTCGCCGAAACAGGTCTCTTCGATGGCAAAACCGCCACCGTGCACTTCGGCTACGCCGATGCTTTTAGAAAAACCCATCCGATGGTGAGCATTCATCCCGAACGGGTTCTTGTTATCTCTGGGACGCGAGAGGATTTGGTCAGTTCTGGGGCTTCAATGACCTGGCATGATCTCGTGCTCTACCTCATTACCCGCTATGCGGGAGCGACTGCGGCGCAGGACGTAGCCCGTCTATTCGCGTTGCAGTGGCACCAAGATGGTCTTGCGCCATACATGATTTTTGAAGGAAACCGCGATCACGGTGATGGCGACATCCAAAGCGCGCAGCAATGGCTGACGCAACATTACTCGGTTGCGAACCCGGTCCAAGAATTGATTAAGCGCTCGCGCATGCCCGAGCGAACTTTCAACCGGCGGTTTACAGCGGCAACCGGGTTGACGCCGATTGTGTATGTGCAACGATTGCGAGTTGAAGAGGCCAAACGCAGGCTTGAGCGCACTGATACACCTGCGGATGAAATCAGCTGGCAGGTTGGCTATGAAGATCCGGCCTTCTTTCGACGCCTATTCAAGCGGATCACAGGGTTGGCTCCGGGAGCTTATCGCAAGCGCTTTCGCATCCCAGACTTTGCCCGCCCCGCTCGCCCGTAGCCTTAGAGACAATGATCAAGATCCATCCGGAA
>DAIRSW010000124.1:7872-8322 GCA_036804205.1 Verrucomicrobiia bacterium
AAGACCCTGTGGGACAGCCGTTGTATTTGCAAAGCTGATCGGGCAATGCGTCGTGCTCGATCTTGCTTTCCAATCCCGTCCCCGTTTATCCAACGTCCTTTCTCTAGCCTTTGTTTGTTCTGCTTGCTTTCTGATGTGTTCAAGGACACGAGGTGAATCAGGTGGATGATGTGGTCCGAAATCTTGTGCCAGTATAAATCAGGAGAAATCGTCTGCCGATACCAGGTGGTGCCTTCTAAGCGCCTGAAAGGTGAACGCGTCCTATTCGGTGCCTTTGGTTGGGGTCTAGAAAAGTTAAAACGCCACGCCGCCGATCGCGGAAAAAATCCCAAACGCGACGCCTCCCACAGCGTGTAGCCCGGCCGCAACGCCGCCAACCGCAAGGCCTCCAAGAGAAGTGCCGCCCACAGCGAGCGCCCCGATTGAAAGGCCGCCTGAGGAAATGAAACC
>DAIRSW010000125.1:0-5550 GCA_036804205.1 Verrucomicrobiia bacterium
CGGGTGCGTCGGCCAACCAGCTTAGTTGGGTCAATACGGCGCTGCTACCCCAGAGGCCAGGGGTGGTTTCTGTTTCCAACGCGACGACCAGTTCGTTGCTCTCCGGTCGCTTGGCTATGACCACATAAGCCATGCCGTGTTGGTTGGAGGCTACCCCAACTCCGCGGCGCTGACCGATGGTGTAAAGATGTATCCCTTGATGTCGTCCAACGACTTTTCCTTCTGGGTTTACGACGTTGCCCGGTGCGTTGGGGAGGTAGGCCTGGAGAAAGTCTCTCATTTTGACCTGACCGACAAAACAAATGCCTTGGCTGTCTTTTTTGGTGGCGACTTGAAGTCCGGCTTCGGCAGCCATCGCGCGCACATCAGATTTTGGAATCTCACCAATGGGAAAGACGGCGTTGACCAACTGGGACTGGGAAAGTAGAGCTAGGAAATAGCTTTGATCTTTGCTTTTATCGACGCCCTCCCATAGCTCTGGGCCCGTGGCACCGTCCATCCTTCGGCAGTAATGGCCGGTTGCTACGTAATCAAAGCCTTCCTCTTTTGCAATGTCGGCAAACACACCGAACTTGATTTCGCGATTGCACATGACGTCAGGATTAGGCGTTTCGGAAGCCGCATACCCGGCCAACAAGTACTCTACCACGCGTTGTCGGTATTCCCGCATGAGGTTGACAACGCGAAAGGGAATCTCCAGAATCTCAGCAGCACGGCGAGCGTCTTCAAGATCTTGTTGCCAAGGGCAGTCGCCGGCTATGGAGTCTTCATTAATCCAATTTTTCATGAAGGCCCCTTCAATGTTGAGGCCCGCCCGTTTGAGAATGAGAGCGGCTACGGCGCTGTCTACGCCACCGCTCATTGCGACCAGGGTGCGGGAGTTGGTTGCTGGGGTAAAATTCTTCACAAAACGGAAGTCTCCTGGTCTTGATCCTGATCCTGGTCTCGCTCTTTATGCCGCTGTAAGAAGCGGGACAGGTTTGCTGCAAGTCGTGGACCAATATTTGGCACGGCGGCGATCTGGTCGACCGGAGTTTTGCGCAGCCGTTGCACGCTGCCGAATGCTTTTAATAAGGCTTGCTTGCGACTTTGACTGATGCCCGGGCAGTCGTCCAAAATGCTTTCATCAACGCGTCGCTTCAGAAGAAGCTGATGATATCCGTTGGCGAAGCGGTGAGCTTCATCCCGGATGCGTTGCAGCAGCATCAGAGCGGGTGAATCCATGGGAAGCTGTAGGGGCAGGGGACGTTGAGGGCGATAGATTTCTTCCCGTTCCTTGGCCAGGCCAATAATGGGCACCTCGTGAAGACCGAGTCGTTGAAGCTCCGCGCAAGCCGCACTGAGTTGACCGCGTCCCCCATCAACAATGATTAGGTCGGGGAGACGGATGCTGTCCGGGTTGTCTTCTGCCACCCGGAGGACTTGCTCCTCGACCGGGAGCTGTGAGTCCACGTCCACAATGTTTTGGCCGGTTTCTTTGAGAACACGAGAGTAGCGGCGTCGGACCACTTCGGCCATTGAGGCAAAGTCATTCTGGCCCACCACGTTTTTGACGCGGTAGCGTCGGTAATTGGATTTGTCTGGCACCCCATTTTTGAAGGCGACCATTGAAGCAACCACGTGGGTGTTTGAGATATTGGAGATGTCAAAGCATTCCATTCTCAAAGGAGCATTGGACATTCGAAGGGCATCTTTTAAAAGTTCCACATCCCGCAAGGGATCTTTGCTTCTTGGAAGAGTAGTCCGGGTGAAGCGACGCATTGGCTTGGTGGTGCGCTGCAAGTCGTGTAACATGTCACGAAGTTGTGCAGCTTTTTCGAAGTCTTTGCGTTGCGCAGCAGAACGCATTTCTTCTTCAATGGCGTTCTGCATCTCGTGACTTCGGCCTTCGAGAAACTCGCAAGCCCGGCTAACTCTCTGCATATATTCCTCCCGGCTAATTTTGGCAACGCAGGGTGCTGAGCAGTTCTTGATCACGTCATTCAGGCAGTGCTTGTAGTCCGCTTCGGTCGGGGTGTGCGGTCGACAACTTCGAAGACCGAACAGCTTTTTCATCAAGTTTAGAGTGCTGCGGAGACTGCCTGAGTGTGCGAAAGGACCAAAGTATCGTGAGCCATCATCTTTTTTGAGGCGGGTGAGCTGGAAGCGAGGGAAGGGGTCGGCCAGATTGACTTTGACTAAAAGAAAGCGTTTATCGTCGCGGAAACTGATGTTGTAACGCGGGCGATACTCTTTAATGAGTTTGCCTTCTAGCAACAAGGCCTCGGGCTCGTTGCGGACCTCATGCACCTCAAAGTCCCAGATTGAAAGAATGAGGGACCGGGTTTTAAGGTCTGACTTGGCCAAGCGCGACGGGGCAAAGTAACTGCTGAGGCGCTTGCGTAGGTCACGGGCTTTGCCTACATAAATGACCCGGTTGATGCGGTCCCGCATGAGGTAGATCCCGGGGCGATGCGGAACTTCGTGCAGTTTGGCATTGAGATCGGGTTTGTCTTTACGCAGGGGCAGGGTCATGGCGGATGGCTGAGGGAGAAGACGCCGAAGCGGGTTCACTCCTGTTCATACGCAATATAATCACCCAAAGGATGATTCCCAACAAAAGTGTGCTACCAATAAGAGGTCGCTCCAGGGGCATGAGCACCCGCAGCCCGCTGAGATTGATGTGGTTCGAAAAGAACATGGGCACAATCGGAATCATGCACGCGAGCCAAGCGCCCAACAGGAGAGCACCGAGGCGGGTCCGCTGACGCAGGATACTGGTCCACCAGAAACCCATGAGAATGGCTAAGGGCGGAAAAATTTGCAAGATGTAGGTGGCGCGAATGGCCGAGCTGTTCACATAGCTGACGACAAAAACAAAGTATCCCAAGCAGGTGCCCAGCACCGCAAGGCTCAAAAGCACGCGCCCCGGTAATTCAAAGCCCGGCCACGCTTGGCGACGAATGAGTTTTCGACAACACCACAGTCCGGCCAGGAACGCAATGAGTAACAAAACGGACGGGTACACAGCCGCCAGGTTGACTTGACCTTGATGAGCCCCGGCCTCATCCCAATTGTGGGGAGCGGCGCCCGGATGGTTGAGTCTCAGAGGATACAAGCGCCAATAACCTAGGTAATCGCCCCAGGTCTCCGTAAAGAGCATGGGACCGAGGCGATTTGTTAGAGTCGGAGTCACGGGAAAGCCGAAAAGCTGTTCAGGTTTCCAGTCCCAATAAAACGAAGCCGGCTTGTTTGAAAAAGAGAAAGCTTGCAGTTCACTATTGAAAGCGGCCGGAGTGCCGTAGCGCAGAGTCAGGTGAATGTAATACCAACTACCAATCGAAACGGAGATCAATGCTGCCACGACCAGGCCGAGAACCAGCGTCTGAGGTTTTTGATAGCGTTGCCAAAGCTGCCAAAGCAAGAGCAGGCCAAAGGCAGGGAAGAAGAATGCTGCCCATTGACGCGCCAGCATCGCCAGGCCGACAGTCAGTCCGAAGAGAATCACGTCGCTCTTACGGAGCTTCTGGCCGACCAGCAATCTTAAGCCATAATAGAGGGATGCCAGCGCCAACATGCTGAGCATTGGTTCTGGTCGAGCGAAGGCAAAGCTTTTGTAGAAGACAGGGAGACACCCCAGGGTCAAGAGTGCCATGCGACGCAGCAGCGCATCACCCGGTCGGAGCAGCTGGCACAATGCCAAAAGATAGAGCAGCAGAATGAGGCAGTAGACGGAGTTTAAAATTTGAGCGGCTTTTAATGCCTCTCGTAAGGTCGCTCCCGAGGCATGAATCCACGCGGGCAAGAGATACATCAGCGGCGCGTAGTGGAAACCTCGCGTGTCATCTGCCACAGGGATTCGGCCTTGTGACCACACCTCAATATTGTCGGCGTGCGGACGATAGTCGAAGTTGATGACAGCATTGTGGGTGACAGCGTTGTAAACCACGATACCTTGAATACTCAAGAGTAGAGCGATAATGAGAAAGTCCGGACGGCCATTGGCCTTACAGAACAAGCGACCTAATGGCAGCAGATTTTGACGGAGACGAAAAAGCGTGCAGCCAATCGCTAACGCCCCTGCCGAAACTAACACAAAACGTGCTGGCCACCTCAAAGCCCTTGGCACCTCATCGAAATAGAATAACAAGCCAAGCCAAACCCCAAAAAGGATGGCAATGATCAGCCAAGAAAAAACCTTCATGCCAAAACCTTGGTGAAGCTGAGGGGCCATGAAGCGCCATCGCGCAGGGGAGGGACCACCTTGAGTCGTGCGAAAAAATAATGGTGCAACATCAGCGGCTGAGTATGAATCCACATCTAGGTGTCGTCAAACGCTAGGCGTGGTTGTTCACGGAGCTTTTCAGCGTTGGGCTATTTTTGCAAGATTCAAGTTTGACCAGAATGACAACACCACAGAGATATGGTGATGGCTTATGTGCATCGGGTTAGTGTTATTGGGGCGACAGGCTACACTGGGGAGGAACTGCTTTTTCTGCTGTTGCAACATCCTTCCATTGAGGTGGTAGGCGTTCACGCTCGGAGCGGAGTGGGCAGCCCTTTAAGCAATCTGATACCACGGCTTGCCGGTCGACCGCGCGCGGAACGATTGGTGCTCAAGGGCTCGAGCATGGCTGAGATTCTTGATTGTAAGCCGGACCTTGTGTTTTTGGCTTTGCCGCATGGGACGGCAGCGGAGTTTGCCAAACCGTTATTGGCTGAAGGACTCACGGTGATCGATTTGAGCGCAGATTTTCGGCTGAATTCCGCCTCGGCTTACAACGACTTTTTTGAGGAATCACATCCGGCGAGCGAGTTATTGGCTGATGCTGTCTATGGACTTCCTGAATTGCATCGAACTAAAATCCGGCAGGCCAAGTTGGTGGCCTCGCCAGGCTGCTACCCCACCAGCATCATTCTCCCTCTGGTTCCTCTGCTTCGTGAGAAACTGGTCGAGTTGGATACCATCACTACGGTGAGTTTGAGCGGGGTGAGTGGAGCTGGGAGAAAGGTTGATGCTAGCTTGCTTTATGGCGAGGTGAACGAAAGCGCCCGCGCCTACGGGTTGCCAAAGCATCGACATCTGGCCGAGATCGAACAAGAATTGAGCGAACAGGCCCAGGAAGAGGTTCATGTCAGTTTTACGCCAATTCTTGCTCCTATGAATCGAGGGATATTGACCACCACCTACGGCAAACTCGCCCCCGGTTGCTCGTTTGAGCAGGTCAGCAAAGCGATTCACAGCTTTTATAATGAGGAGCCCTTTCTTCGGCTTTTAGGGCAGACTCCTGCGCAAACCAATCGAGTGGTGGGCTCGAATTTCCTGGATCTCAGCTGGTTTTATGATCAACGCAGCAATCGGATCATCTTGATCAGTGCGGAAGACAATTTGATTAAAGGGGCTGGTGGGCAAGCTATTCAATCTATGAACTTGATTTTTGGCTTGGCGGAAACGACAGGACTTTTATAAAATATGAATGCGCGATCTCAGATTCTCATGTCGGGTGGCAGGAGGAGGGCGCGTGAAAAATTGTTTATCGTCACTAGGCGGTGGATAGGCCAGGGAGTAAT
>DAIRSW010000125.1:5560-8310 GCA_036804205.1 Verrucomicrobiia bacterium
TTTGAATAAACGCTGGATCGAAGGGGGCATTACCGCCCCAAAAGGATTTGTCGCTGCGGGAGTGGCTTCTGGTATCAAGACGGGTGGTAAGGGAGAAGCCGCCAAGGACTTGGCATTAATTTTCTCCAGCACACCCTGCGTAGCTGCCGGAACGTTTACTTCGAACCGAATTAAAGCTGCGCCGGTTCGGGTCAGTCAAGCGCATCTGCGCAGTCCCGATACTCACGCCATCTTGGCAAACTCTGGTAACGCCAATGCGTGCACTGGGGCGGAGGGCATCCAAAACGCCAGACGCATGGCGGCCGCTGCGGCAGCCGAACTGGGCGTCCGCGCCTCGCAGGTACTGGTGGCCTCGACAGGACGAATCGGAGTGAACCTTCCGATTGAGAAAATTGAAAAAGCCTGCCCCAAACTGGTGCGCAAACTGGCCGCGAGAACTGACGCTTCGGCGGCACGAGCCATCATGACGAGCGACACCGTGCCAAAGGAGAAAGCTTTGTCCCTTGAATTGCCGGGCGGCAAAATTCGCCTGGGCGGGATTGCCAAAGGTGCCGGCATGATTAATCCCAATATGGCGACCATGCTCTGTTTTCTGAGCACCGACGCCAATATTAACCCAAGAGATTGTCGCCGATCTTTGACCGCTGCTGTGGAGCAGTCGTTTAACCGGATCACGGTGGACGGTGATATGAGTACCAACGACACTGTTTTTTTGATGGCTAATGGAGCGTCCGGGGTTCCAGAGATTGAGTATGGCACCCCTGAATATGATCTGTTCGAAGCCGCGCTCACGCGTTTGTGCGTGGAGTTTGCAAAGATGATTGTGCTTGATGGGGAGTGTGCCACGAAATTTGTGGAGGTGAGCGTCAAGGGCGCGACAACCTTTTCAGATGCGAGCAAAATGGCGCAGGCCATCGCTAACTCTTTGCTGGTGAAATGCGCTTTATATGGAGAGGATCCCAACTGGGGCCGGATTCTTGATGCCGCTGGCTATAGCGGAGGAAAAATTCGCGAAGAAATGGTTGACCTCTATTTTAATGGTCTGCTCGCGGTTCGAAACGGGGTGGCCAGTGGCACTCCGGTCAGCAAGCTGCGGCGCACCCTGAAACAGAAGCGCATCTGCATCACTCTGGAGCTCCACCTCGGTAAAGCTGAATACACCGCTTACACCACAGATTTGAGTCCTGGCTATGTTAAGTTTAATATGGGAGAGTGAGATCCTCTTCCATGACCCCAAGCCATTATTTTCTTCCTCTCTGTTTAGCCGGCGCCATGCTTTCCACAGCATGTGTGAGCACGTCCGGTCCCATCGGAACTACGAATACCACGGGCAATTCTTTGCGCGTGAACATCCCTCCTCCGTCGCCGCTGCGTTTGCCGAAAGCCACCGTGTTTAAGGGGGAAGATCGCTTCCATCAACTGGTCAAGCAGGCGGAACGAGAAAACTGGCGAGCTTTGCCTATAGGCCCAAGAACCGCCACGGTCGGTAAAGCCCTGCTAGGCACGCCTTACATCAATTACAGCTTGGAGATCGATGATCGCATCGAGGCGCCTTCCGTGAATTTTTTGGGGCTGGATTGTTGGACCTTTTATGAAATCGCCTTGGGCTTTGCTCGAATGCTCCGGGTCAAGGCTGGTGACTATCAGCCGGGGGATTTGCTCCATATGGTGGAGGTAGAGCGGTATCGGCACGGGGTTTGCACCGGTGATTATCTCTCTCGCATGCACTTTTTGGAGGAGGTCTTTCATGACAATGAACGACGGGGCCTGAGCGTGAACCCAACCAAGAGCTGGGGCGGGGAGCGTTTGCAACGGAACATTCGGGAAATGAGTGTGGCCTGGCGCAGTTACCGTTACCTTCGCAACAACCCATCGCTCCGCACTCGGATGGCTGAGGTGGAGCGCAAGGTTTCTGCGCTTCCGGTTTATCACATTCCTAAGTCCAGAGTGCCAGCTGTGGAATCAAGAATTCAAACCGGCGACATTATTGCCATCAGCACCAACTGGCATGGAAGCTACACCTCGCATGTAGGCCTGGCGTATCGGGACAACCGGGGAGTGCTCCGCTTTATGCATGCCACCTCGGAACGAAGCAAGGGGCGTCGTGTGATTCTGGACCGCAGCATTTCTGAGTATTTGAACGAGTCGCGGAACCGAGCCGGAATCATTGTGTCACGACCTCTGGAGATTGGAGCGTGACCATGAAGTATCATCGCAACTCCATACAGTCTCGGGCATCCAGAAAACTTGCCCTGGGAGTCGTTTTTGCCTGCGGGTGCCTCTCCACAGCGCCTCTGCAAGGAGAAATTCCGGAGAGCAGCCTGGTCGAGCCGAGCCGGGAAATCGATCTGCAAATTCTTGCTTACGTTTCCCAGGTGTTTGTGATGGAAGCTGCCACGGCTGACTCGATCGTGCGAGTGTTGGAAATTAGCAGTGTCGACGCTCCCATGAATGGTGCAACCATAGCGGTCGTCCTGATCACTCCGGGGCAGGATCGTGAGCCGATCATTTGGCAGACCGGGCTGGATCTGCGACGGGTGGATTCTGTTGAGTTACGCGGGCGGGTCTTGCACATTCGCGCCTCCCAGGACACCATTGACGCGCAGGGGAATGTGGTTAACCAAGACTACGTCTTACGCATCACGCTTCCGGAACTCAGCGGCCTGGGCGTGGAGGATATTCCGTTTATTGATATCCAGCACGGGTCCTAGCTTTTCACGTAGCGTAGGCTGACCAGTTTCGGAAAGTTT
>DAIRSW010000126.1:0-8287 GCA_036804205.1 Verrucomicrobiia bacterium
CAATGAAGGAACGCTGAGGGGCGGTGAGTTCCGACTCATCCAATAGGTCAACGAGGTGTATGCGTTCGGTCATCGGGTGGTTACCTTTTGTAAAATGCGATGCCACTCGTGGACTGTTTTGAGAAAAGTGGGAGCCGCATCCGGGTCTAGTTTTTTCAGGCGCGATCCTGAATCACTAAAGTTTTCCGCCGCCTGAAGCATGGCGCTAGCCCAGGCCTCAGGTTTATCTCGGGGCAAGAGGGTGATGTTCGCAGTTGGAGATTTTTCTTTGAGTTCGATTAAAGTGCCAACCTCACTTGCGAGAAGAGGCGTCCCCGATAAAACCGCAGACTTCGCCACAAGAGAACCATTCTCGTGCCACTGTGCCGGAACGGCCACAGCAGCGCACGAGAACATGTGTTGCCAGGTTTCTTGTTCAGCAAAAGGTGGGCAAATGGTGATGCGTTGGTCGAGTTTTGCTTGCTTCAGCAGTTCATGATACTCGCGCTCCGGCTGTGGGCTCATGACTAGCTTCAGTCGGATATTCGCGTGCGGTAATTTTGATAAAGCTGCGGTGAGGAGCTTGGCTCCTTTGGAAGATGTGGCGTTACCAATGAACAAAATGTGGGGAGGATCAGCCGCGGCTTGTGGTTGAATATCAGGCTCCAGCCACTGCTCGACTGGTGGTCCGTGCTCAATGAGTTCCATGGCGGTGGACGGAAATCCGTGTTCAAGAAACATATCTTTGGCAAACTGAGTCAGCACCACCAGTCTTTCAGCCTTGAGAAAGGCATCGCGCATGGCGTCCGGACGTTCCTGCATGGCCATTCGTACATGACTTCCTTCTAGCCATTGCTTGAAGGTGTTTGTGACACAGGCGGTGCAAAGGTCGGCTTCGGGCCCGGAGCATAAGCTCCCATCATATCGCAGGAGAGTATGAAGCGGGCAACCACTCCAATAGTCCGTGATAAGCGCAATGGCCGGGATCCTTCGCGATGCGCACACCTCAAAAACTTCGGCACTGTGCTTAATAGCATGGCAAACAATGACCGCATCCGGCTTGAAAAGATCGAGTTCCCTCTCGAAAAACGAGCGTTGAAAGCCGCCCTGCCAGTCCCGGCGCTGGCCCTCTTCCGCTGCACCGAGGTTAAAGACAAGCTCCGCGACCTGGACTCCGACATAATTTGTGCGATGGACCCCGAAGTCATGATACCGGTTAAGAGGCGTTTCGCGAAAACTCCAAATGGCTACCTCGCAATCGTGCCTTTCAGTGAGTCCCTGAGCTAACCAAAAGCTGTAGTATTCGGTCCCACCAACTGATTCAGGTAAAAATTGGTGGATAACCAAGAGGATTTTCATAGCAGCCGGAATCGGATGATCGCTGCAAAGCAGCTCGATTCATCGAAGTAGTGCATTAGCACAAAAAGCGTCAATGCGCGAGATATCGAAAGGTGGGATTGCATCATCGCCAAAAAACCAGCTCAAAGCCCGCGTTGCTGCGCTGCTGCACAACTGGCCGGCGTGCCGTCATGTTCCTTAAAGACGCTTTCATACTCCAGAAAGGACAGAACTTCGTTGCTCTCCGCTCGATAATGGAACTGCAGAGCACGACGTCTTTTTGAACTTTTGTTGGGTGGTGTCATGTGAGGCAAATTGCTATGGAAAATAATAATTCCTCCGGGAGCCAGCTCAATCGGCATCGCCAGATCGGGGTCGAATCGTCCTGCCACGATCTCGCAGTCGGTGGTGTGATGATGTTTCATCGGCCCACTTTTATGGCCTCCAGGAATCACGTGCATGCAGCCGTTTTCGACCGACGCCTGATCAAGTGCGATCCAGATGCCGAGCACTTTGTTAAGGTCCGCCATGCGAAAGTAAGCATTGTCTTGATGCCACGCCTTCGCCCGTCCGATCCTGGCCGGTTTCACAAACGCAACACTTTGGTAGAGCACCGTGTAGTCATTCAGGAGCTGACCTAGGATTTTAAGAAGTCTAACATTGGAAACCCCAATCTGATGAAAAACCTGATGCTCACTGTGATAGTTCATGAGTTGGCGGGTGTGCTGTTCGATCTCCTGCCAAGATCTGCCTTCCGGATTCCAACCGGCTTCCAATCGGATGCTGAAGTTGCTACTCCTACTGCGATAGCATGCTCCAGATTGGTTGTCCTTGAGCGTGTCCGGCTGCTGATAGCGCGCTAGCTCCGGACTTAAGACTGTCCGCTTAACCACCTCACGAATTGCGGCTTTTGCCCTGATTACCTCTCGCTGGGTAAGAAAGTGCCGAAAAACCAGAAAGCCCTCCTCACGGTATCTCTTGATCTGTGTTTTAGTCAGTTGAGTAGATGGAAAGCGTTGAAGCTTGTTTCTTTTGGCGAAAAACATGGGAGCATCAGGTCTGGCGGCACTGAGGGGCGCACTGAGATGGTAGACAAAGGAGTTCAAAGTTCAACGATTCTTCTCGGCGCAGTCACCTAGCGAATCGAGAAACTTTGTCCTGGGGAAGGAATAGCCCACCTTGCGGTCTGATTCATGGGGGCTTTTTTCTCGGCTTCAATAACGACTTTGAATTGCCAGAAGATGTGCTAAGCTTCTACTTAATTTTCTTGGTCGGTGCCTGAACCAATCCATTATCGACCATTCTCATGACGTTGTTTTTTCTTGCGATTTTTTTCACTATTTTCCTGTCGGCATTCTGTTCGTTGCTCGAGGCAATGATTTTAAGCACAAGCTTTTTTGAAGTCGAAGACTTGAAACGGCTTAAGCCAAAGCGAGGGCATTTACTCGAGACCCTGAGGACCAATCTCGAAGAAACAAGTTCTGCGATTTTAACGCTCAACACTTTCGCCAATACCATTGGTGCGGTCGTGGTCGGTGCCATGGCTACCAAACTCTTCGGTGATGTTTGGCTCGGTGTGGTCTCGGCCGGGATGACTTTTGGAATTCTTATTCTTTCAGAAATCCTGCCAAAAAACATTGGGGTGGCATTTCGTCGCCAACTCCAGCCCGTGATGGTGGTCCCGCTTTATTACATCTGCCGGGTGTTGCGGCCGATCACTTGGTTTACAGAAACATTAGTTAGGGCGGTGATTCGCGATAAAAAAGAGCAGTCGCTGACTGACCGAGAAATAACCTATTTGGCTGAACGCGCCGCGTCGGAAGGTGTGATTGGTAGCCATGAGCATCGGGTAATTTTAAACGCTTTGGCCATGAACTCGGTGCAAGTGCGGGATGTGATGACGCCGAGACCGGTGGTGACAGCTTTGGAGGAGGACCTGACGTTGGAAGAAGTGATTGAACGTTACCCGATCATTCCTTTTGCACGCATGCCCGTGTTCAAAGAGCGTCTGGACGATGCGGATGGGGTAGTGCGTCGCAGAGATATTTTGCAAGCCATCGCCCGCGGGGAGCAGGATAAAACTTTGTTACAACTCAAGGTCAAACCGGTGCTGGTGCCCGAGATGGTGCCACTCAGCAAGGCCCTAGAAGCCTTGCTCAAAGCTCATCAGCAGCTGGCGATTGTGCTGGATGAGTTTGGTGGATTAGCCGGAGTGGTCAGTATCGAAGATATTGTTGAGCAACTGTTAGGTAGTGAAATTTACGAGCAGGACGACTTGGCCGTGGATATGCGGATGATGGCGCTCAACCGTCGTCGTGGTCTCAAGTCATCGCAGACTCATAATAACGGCGCAAAGCTTCCACAAAGCACCGCTCAATAAAACGCCCCTGGCTTGCTCACAGTGCCAAGCAGCTTTTAGGAGTTGTTGGCCGGTCTTTTCTATGGCAAGGAGTGCTATCATGGCTGGCTCCCCCGTTCTTATTGTTGATGGGCACAGCGTCATCTATGCCTGGGAAAAGCTTCGCGAGCAGCATCATCGGAAGCCGGCGGAAGCTCGCCTGCAGCTGGAGCGAGAGCTTCTTGCTTTTCAGGATTCATCCGATTGGAAGGTGGTCTTGGTGTTTGATGGTCAAGGAATCCGCACTCAAAACCAAGCCGGGGAAACCGAGCTGCAGGTGTTTTATTCTAAATCCGGGCAGACAGCCGACAGTGTGATCGAACGTCTTGTGGCAAAGTATGCGGAATCGCGGGAAATCACCGTGGCCACCGCCGACCGTTTGGAACAGCAGACCGTGGTGTCTTTTGGTGGCTACTTCTGGACTCCAGAAGAATTGCAAGTGGAGATAAAACGCGCCGCAGATCGGTTGCGTGCCTTTCTGAAGGCGCGTAAAAAGAATCTTGGCCATGGCAGACTCTAAGCAACGACGCTCCCAACCCGAATTCACCGCGAGACGAGGACAGGAGGAGCTTTTTTCGCTGGGCGTTTGGCGAGGAGTAATAACTTTCGGCGCGGTTGTCGTCATTCATGTGCTGATTGTTGGGTTTATCATCGTAAGCGGCTCTTGCCGTTCGCGACCGTTGGAGAGCAGCGCGGCCGCTACCGAAATGGACGAACCCATTTGGGTAAACCCCGAGATTTTCCAAGAGGCTCAAGTCACACCAACGCCGACTCCCGAAGCACCCTTGTGGGAGCCACCTTCAGACATCACTCTACCCACTCCCACGCCGCCCCCAACTCCGACGCCCACGCCAACCCCCACGCCAACCCCCCGGCCCACGCCCACACCGACTCCGAGGGCCACGGCAACGCCTGCGGCAACCGCGCGACCCACCGCAACGCCCACTCCGAGGGCCACGCCCCGACCAACCGCGACAGCAACGCCGCGCCCAACACCGACGGCCACACCTCGAGCGACCCCAAGAGCAACCGCAACCCCTCGCGCCACTGCGACTCCTCGGGGGACACCGGCAGCCACGCCTGCGACCCAAGATTCTTCTCGCGGCGGACAAGGCTCCTCGAACCAAACCGGTGGAGCGAGCGGTGTCGATATGGGCGGCTACCACGCCCACATTCGCCAGAGTCTTTATGGGCGATGGCAGCAACCGACTTCTGTTTTTACTCAACAAGGTCGCGCGGTGACGACTCTGGCATTGAGAATCGACAAAACTGGCTCGATCATTCGTGCTTGGATCGTTCGATCCAGTGGAAATCCCGTTATGGATCAATCGGTCTTGGATGCTGCGCGTGCGGTCGGCCGCTTTCAAGCCCTGCCGGTGGGTTTAGGTCAAGAAAGTTATGAAATCGAGATCGACTTTGAGCTACTTTAAGTCCATCATAAGTTTGGTTTTTCAAAACACGTTTATGACAGCTCAGATTTTTTGCGACCGGTCTTCATCACGCAGGCGCTTTTCAATTCTAGCCAGCGTTCTTACGTTGGCTTGCATAGCGGGAGGGGCGATTGGGCAAGAACGTCCGCGCATTACCATCACTGGAGATACCCGGGTTGGCTTGGAGGTGCGCCCTTTAGGCGGTCCGCAAGGTGCGGTGGCTACCGCGATTTTAAACAATGATCTCGATCTGTCCGGGTGGTTCCAGCTAGGGGCACAAAGTGCGGCTCGGGTGCAAGGTCAAGCCAACGCAAACCGGCTATTTGGCGAGGTTTTGGCACCCGACGGACGGGTCTTGTTTTCGAAAGAATACTCCGGTCCACCACGCCGCATTGCGCACCAGTTTGCGGATGATATTGTGCAAACTCTAGTGAACCGGCCAGGTATTGCCGCAAGTACCATTGCATTTATTGGACAGAGAAGCGGGCGTAAAGAGGTTTATACCTCGGACTATGACGGAGCAAATCTTCAGCAGCTTACCCGGGATGGTGCGATTAGCGTGAGCCCAGCCCTCAGTCCAGACGGGCGAATGGTGGCTTACACCGGATACCAGTCTGGGTTTGCGGATATTTATTTGATTGATCTGGCCAACGGCGGACGACGTCCAATCATTCGCGCTCCGGGCACCAATAGCGGAGCGGCGTTTTCGCCTGACGGACGCAGTTTGGCTTTGACCATGAGTAAAGATGGGAATCCTGAAATTTACCTGACCTCCACCACCGGAGGCGGTGCCCGCCGCCTTACCCGGAGTCCTTCGGTGGAAACCTCACCGTCCTGGGCTCCGGATGGCCGGAGTTTGGTGATTACTTCAGACGTAAGTGGTTCGCCGCAACTTTATCGCTTATCGACCGGTGGCGGTGGAATGTCCCGGATTTCGACAGGGCATGGGTATAGCAGCGAGCCTGATGTCTCGCCGGACGGTCAACAAATTGCGTTCAACGTGCGCTCAGGCGGCACTAACCAGGTGGCTATCGTTGGTGCTGGGGGCGGTCAAGCCCGCGTGATTGGCGCGGGGGACAACCCGGTGTGGGGGGCGAACTCACGCCATCTAATCTTTGCGCGCGGAAGCCAGATCATTTTGTTCGATACGTTTACGGGCCGCTCCACACCCGTGGTCAGCAATGCCGGTCGCGTCTCAGAACCCACCTGGTCCAGACGCTGAATATTTCGACCCAACCACAATATTCTTATTTTATGAGATACTTACCTATGCTTGGCGCTCTACTTGCGCTGGTTATGAATGCGGCCTGCCAATCCAAGAGTGGCGAAGAAACGGATTGGGGCTCCGGTTTCGACGGAGACAACGTCTACGGCACGCCGCTGCCCAGTCGTCCGGCTGGCGGGCTATCGTTTTTGAGTCCGGAGGTTCGCAAGGATGTGTACCCGCCGGTTTATTTTGGTTTTGATAGTTCCTTGGTCTCCGGTGCGGAAATGGAGAAAGTCCGGGGAATGGCCGGGGCAATTCGTTCCAATGGCTCGACGCTGATTATCGCGGGCTTCACCGATGAACGTGGGACCGAAGAATACAATCGTGGTCTGGGCGAGCGTCGAGCTCTTGCTGTTCGCGATGCTTTGGTAGGTGAGGGTGTGAACCCAGGAAATCTGCACACCGTGAGTTTCGGTGAAGACATGCCGGCCGACCCAGGCTCCAACGAATCGGCTTGGGCAAGAAATCGCCGAGCCGAATTCGGCGTGGTCCCGTAAGATCGATTGCGCACCTGAAAAATTTCTGTGATCAAGGCGCTTTGGGATCTTGAAGCGATTGAAGAGTGCAGCGATCTTGCTGGGTCGCAGGTGGTTGTTTTTGATGTGTTGCGAGCGACCAGCTCGATGATCACGGCCATGCAAGCCGGTGCGGAGAGAATCCGTCCAGTGCGAACTGTGGAGGAGGCGCGTGCCTGGAAGTCCGAGTTTCCGGATTGGCTGTTGGCCGGGGAGCGGGGTGGAGAGCCTTTGCCTGGTTTTGATCTGGGAAATTCACCTTCGGATTTCTCCCCTGAGCGTGTGCAGGGGGCTTCGATCGTGTGGACCACCACCAATGGCTCACGAGCCTTGGTGGCGGCAGGGAGTGCCGACAAAGTTTGGCTGGGTGGTTTAGTGAATGTTGCCGCTTTAGCCCAAGTTTTGCAGGTGGAGCAGCCTCGGTGTCTCTGGCTTTTTTGCGCTGGCACAGGAAACAAGGTGGCCTGGGAAGATGTATTGGGAGCAGGAGCCTTGGTCCGTGCCCTCAGCAAAACGCCCATGAATTGGCGAGCTAAAACGGCGAGACTTCTTTATACTTGGCAGAAAGATCGATTGGCAAGTTTTATGGCGTCGACAAGGAATGGCCGAGCACTGATGTCATCGGGTCGCGAGTCGGATGTTGCGCTCTGCGCGGAGCTCAATGGCTCAAATGTGGTGCCTGAGTTGCGGCAGGGAGAGGTTGTGGCCGGCCCCGTCTATCCGAGTGGCTGATGTTAAAGAATCCGTGCTTGCGGATGGGAAGTCACTTCCTGACTGTCCTACGAGCGGTACGCTTGTCCGGGGCCGCGTTCTTCAAAATCTCTCTCGCCGTGGCGCGCACCTGACCGCTCGTCCCAGCATGCTCTTAAATCGCTCCGCCCACAACACGCCATAGTGAGTATACCGACGATTGCACGGTTTACAAATATTTGATCCGACCCTGTAAGCAAATATTTAACCCGTCCCTGTAAGCATCGTGGGCATCCCTGTAAGCATCGGCGAGCCATGGGGCATCGCGACCGCCAACGACGCGGCCTCATTCTAGTCTGGGGCATCGCCGCAGTTACGTCAGGCGTCAACAACCGGGGATCCGAACACATCCGCATGGAGAGACCGGGACGGACGGTGAGAGGGAGCGCGAAACGCGCGGCGCGCCGTCCGGCCCGGTTCTCGGGGCGGCACTCTTTGGGGACGCGGCACGGTAGCGGGATGGTCTGCCGGGAGGCACGACCGGAGACCAGCCCGTCACGGTGCCGTGGCCGGGGCGTTTGGTAAACCAACCCGCGTAGCGGCACTCTTTGTCGGACTGGCGCGGGACCTGCCGGCATGACTTCGCACAACGCTCTATGAGGTAAAGCGG
>DAIRSW010000127.1:0-8152 GCA_036804205.1 Verrucomicrobiia bacterium
AGGGTCGTATTGGCCCGATAAGACTAAGACGCTTTTGTCGTCTAAGGGCGGGCCCGGTTCTTCGCTCACGAACATGGGGCGCATGAGCACCACGGAATGCAAAACTTCCGGTCGCAGGAGCAGCAGGCCTAAAGCGATGTTTGCACCGTTTGAAAAGCCGATCGCCACGCGGTGTTCTGCTTGCAGGCCAAGCTCGCGGTCTTTGGCTACAAGGAAATCTGCCAGCTGATGGGTGCGGGCTCGCCAATCCTCGATGTCCAAAACGCCTTCCGCGAAGCGTCGGAAAAAGCGTGCCGCGCCGTTCTCGGAAATTTGTCCACGCGGACTCAACACCGCCACCCCCGGGGCGAGTTCTTCGGCGAGGGGCAGCAGATCGTGCTCACTTCCGCCAGTGCCGTGAAGGAGCAGAAGGCTGCGTGGCTCTTGGGCTCTTGTCGCAGGATGATGGTGGTAAATGAATTCGCTCATGCCGGGGCTTGTTGTTTGGATGGAAGGGGTGGAAGACTGTTTTCCAAAATCTCGCGCCGCGGCTCCATCCATGGCGGGAGCATAAGCTTAGAGCCCAATTCCTCTTCAGTCTCGTCCACTTCAAAGCCCGGTGGGTCGGTGGCAATCTCGAAAAGAATGCCGCTCGGCTCGCGGTAGTAGATAGAATGGAAGTAGTTACGGTCGATCACCTGCGACACACCGTGGCCGGCTTCGGTCAGTTGTTGGCGAGCCTCTTCTTCGGAAGGGTCGTCTGGAGTTCTCCAAGCGATGTGATGGATGGTGCCTGAGCCGCCGCGTCCGGGTGGTAACTCGGGGGCTTCGACCACATCAATGTGCGCGGCGTGGTTGCCTCCTCCGAGGATGAAGCGGGTGCGTTGTCCTTCTTGCTGACCTCGTTGGGCTCCCATCAGGTTGGTCAAAAGCTCTGTGGTCCGCTGGGCTCGATGCACGGTTAAAGTGACGCCGTGAAAGCCGCGCAGAGCGTGCGCAGGCGGCACATCGCTCTGTTCCCACGGGATCACCTGGATCCCTTGGTCGGATTCTACCAGTTCGATGAGAAAACCATCGTGATCGCGTAAAGGCAGGATGTTCTGCCCGAACCGGACAATGGGTTCCAGCACTTGCACCTTTTTTTCATTCAACCGCTCTTGCCAATACGACAGGGAATCGACCGGGATGTGATACGAGAACGCGGTGGCTTGCCCGGTGCCGGGCACCCCGCGAGGTATGTCAGGAAAGGGAAAAAAGGTCAGGATGGTGCCAGGACTACCTTTCCTGTCACCATAATAAAGATGGTAGGTGCCGGGGTCATCAAAATTGACGGTTTGTTTGATCATCCGTTGACCGAGCACCTCGGTGTAGAATTGAACATTTTTTGCCGGGTCAGAGGCCATGGCGGTGATGTGATGAATGCCGAGTAGGTTCATAAGGAATTTGGGTTATTGAAATTGGCGGGAGATTTAGGGGAAGGCGATGTCGACTGCCAGAGGTAGAAATAAGGAGCGGCGCGTTTTGCCGTCGATCGACCAGGTGCGATGCCCGGGCGGTTCGGTGTCTTCGACCAGAAGAATGTCGCCTCCAGAGAAGGTGCGGGTTTCTCCAGAGCCCGTTTCAATGCCGATTGTGCCTTAGAGCAGGATGAGGAATTGTCGTTGAGGCGCAGGGTGCCAATCGAAGTGGTAGTCTCCACTGGTTTCGCGGAAGACCACACCTTGAACGGGGTAAAGAGCGGAGAGCGCACCGATGTTACCCTGGCTGTGAATGGGCACATCGAGATCATCGAAAGCACTTCGACCATCGGGTAAGAGAAAAACACGGGTAATGCGCATAAGAGTAAGGAAAGTGACAGGGAGGATGCCTTTACATCAAGATATTCGCTTGGGCAAGATATTTGGTTGCAACCAACTCAAAATTTCTCGGGCGACATCGTCTTTCTTTTCTCAACCGCTCGTGCTAGTCCTGCTTGCTTATGGAAGTGTTGGTGGTTTTTCGGGATATCTGCTTGCCCATTTTTGTCATCATCGGTCTTGGCTGCTTACTAGATCGCAAGGTGCAGTTTGATCTGAGAACCTTGGTGCGACTCAATCTTTACGTGGTGGTGCCTGCGTTTATTTTCGTGCAGATCACCATGTCCTCGCTCGCCGGGGACCAAGCGTTGCGCGTGGTGTTGTTTTGTTTGGCCATGATCGTATCCTTATTCGTTTTGGGTGAGCTGGTGGGGCGTTTATCTGGGATGAAACCCGAGGCTCGACGCTCTTTGCAGATGGCGGCGATGTTTTACAATTCTGGCAATTACGGCCTGCCGCTCATGACTCTGGCGTATCCTGGGATCGGCCCAGTTTTGCAGGTGTTTGTGCTTTTAACTCAAAACATCACCACCTTTACAGCCGGTTTGTTAATTGCTTCGCAGGGTGGTGGGAAGCGTGGTTGGAAAGTTTGGCTGCCGGTCCTGAGGCAGGGCACGCTTTGGGCAGTGGCCATCGCCTTGGTGTTAAAAAGTCTTCAAATCCCGGTGCAAGCATGGCCATGGGTCTGGGAACCGCTCCGCTATCTCAGCAACGCCATGATTGGGGTGGCTTTGTTTACACTTGGCGTGCAGCTAGCCAAGACCGATCATCGCGGGCTTTTGCAACGGCTTACTGGAGCCCTATTCTTGCGTCTTCTGGCCGCGCCGGTCATTGGATGGTTGTTGGTGCCCTGGTTTGGATTTGAAGGGGATGCTGCCGAAGTTCTTATCTTAGGCACCGGCGTTCCGACGGCGGTCAATATCTCTCTTCTCGCCCATGAGTTTCGGGCTGACCATCAATACTTAGCAGGCGCGGTGTTTTATTCGACTTTGTTTAGTATTGTCACGGTGACTTTGCTGACTTGGTTACTAAAGGTTTTTTAGGCTAACTAACAAAAAGAGATCGACAAACCGGGATAAAGTCCTTAAACCAGTCTTGCTGTAGTGTCTTGAGACGCCGCAGCCCCAAAACCAAAATATATGATGAAAAAATTCTCGCTCTCTTGGATGAGCTTGGCTCTTGCTGTTGCCTTTTTGGCGCCCACTCGAGCTGAACTTCCTCCTCTACCAGACAACGCTATCGACGATACGGTGTTCCTTTTGCTTAAAGCTGACATCACCCAACTGAGCCCTGCTAGCATGCAGGAAGCGGTGTTTGCCATTATTGACACATTTCCTGAAAGCCTCGCTGCGGAAAAAGAACCCATGAAAGCTTCAGTGATCGAGAACATGGCTGAAGCCCAAGAATTGCATGGCAAGCTTCTTGCCGCAGGCGCAAAAACCTTGTTGATTGGCATCGGTCAGGGTGGACCAGATGATAAAGTCTTGATGTTTCTCCACACCGAGCCTGGCACCACTCCAGAAACCGTCAACGCCATTCGCGTAGGTGAGCCTGAAGAAGGCAATGAACCCCCAACGTTCGCTACCTTTGCTAATGGCTGGCTCGTCGCGACCGGCGAAGATTTTCGTGCTCCGGAGGGCAGTTTCGCTCAACAAAGCGAGTGGCAGAGCTCCTTTTCCGAAGTTGAACAAGGTCCGTTGCAAATGGTGTTGCTCATTAACGACGAAATGCGCGAACAAATGAAGGCGGGTA
Source organism: Verrucomicrobiia bacterium (assembly GCA_036804205.1). Lineage (GTDB taxonomy): Bacteria > Verrucomicrobiota > Verrucomicrobiia > Chthoniobacterales > CALDSX01 > DAIRSW01. The sequence continues at coordinate 3,588 of DAIRSW010000127.1, forward strand.
TGGCCGAAAATCCTATGTTGGCCGGGCTGATTCAGCCTCTTCAGGCCTCACAACGAACCGGCATTGTAACCCGTCTTGGAGCCCAACCAGAAGTTCGTGTCTCGGTCGACTTTGCCGACGCTACCTCAGCCAAAACCTTTACTGATACCATGAACGGTCTCTTGACCTTCGGAAAAGGAATGCTGATGGGTCAACTCGCCCAAGCACCTGAAGCTCCGTCCGCTGCAGAAGTGGACGCTTTATTTGCGGCGGTTCAGTTGAAAGAAAGCGAAACCCGGTCGACGCTGGCGATTGATACGAATTTCGTGAACGCCGCTGGTCCTTTTGCGGAGCTTGTTATGCCCATGATCATGATGCAAATGATGGGTTCAGGCCCTATGGAGATGGATGCTGAAACTCAGTTGCCCGATGACTTTCAGGTGCCGGCAGATGTGCCAATGGAATCCATCCAGCAACCGGAGCCGGTGACTCCCGAATAACTATCATGGCTCAAGCTCCTGGGGGTCCGGGAGCTTGAGCCTTTCCCCCTTGGCATAGAGGGGAGCAATCCAACAGCCGTGCCTCTGGCGTAAAGCTTTGATGAAATCGATTGCATTCTTTCACCTCATGCTTGTTGGCTGCTGGCTCAGTCCAACGCAGGCTCAGTCGCCGCATTCTTTTTGGGCCCATCCGCTGTGGAACGATGGCCAAGCTGAGCTGGCTATTTATCAAGCTCAAGAGGTGCGGTATGGAACGCCGCAGCCGACCCAAGTCCTGAGCATCTTGGTGAGCGAACGGTTTTCGGGTCAGGAACTGGTGAAAGCCGACGATTGGCGGGCCGAAGGTTCGTATCCGGTCATCAAGTGGAATGATGCTCTCCACATCACGACCGGTAGCTACGTGTATCAGCAAATGTTTAGCTCTTTCCGCCGGCTTGACCGCTGGCAGAATGCCACGCCTTGGTTAGTGAAGATGTCGGTGACCAGTAACGATAGCTGTGGCAACAGTTTTCATCTTGGAGAACGACTTCCCTCTGAGCAGTGGCGCAGCCGGTCGTGGACCTATTGGGAGGGCATGTCGGAAACAGAGGAACGGCATGAACTGGCTGGCGATGCGGTTTTTTACGAAGAACTGCCGCTGTTGGCGCGTCAGTTGGTGTTTGATCACTTACAACATGATGGGCCCATCGAAGGCAACTGGTCGGTTGGTCCCCAAGCGATCACCTCCCGCTCCCTGCGTCCTGTCTTTAAGCCAGCGGTCTGGCGCATGGCGAAAACGGACGACACCTGGCAGGTAATTTTTACGCGGGAAGGCCAGGGCGAGGACAAGCTAATTGTGCAAGCGGGCTGGCCCCATTTGCTCTTGGGTTGGCACAAAGCTGACGGCGGCAGTCGAATTTTGGAGCACGCTCTGCGCCTGCCTTACTGGGAGTATCAACAACCGGGCGATTTGGATCGCGCTCTAGCAACCGAAAGCTATCGACTTTATCCCGCACCATAAGAGGCTCGTCCTTTGGCAAAGGACGTCTGGGAAACGAAATGCGATGAAGCAGTCGTTGAACAGGCGGCGGTTTTGGAAGACGTTAAGCAATGAATTCTACCCCATCCTCTATTCCGCGCTGTGAGCTTCTTGCTCCATCCGGTCATTGGGATGCGGCGAGGGCCGCGGTGGCCAATGGTGCCGATGCAATTTATTTCGGGGCTCCGCAGTTTAACGCCCGCATGAGGGCCGAAAATTTTCAGGAGGAGGACATTCCCCGGCTGATGCAATTTTTGCATGAGCACGGCTGTGCTGGGTATGCCACCCTAAACGTCCTGGTTTTTACAGAAGAACTGGCTGCGGCAGCGAACTTGATTTGTTTCCTGCAACAGGCCGGAGTTGACGCACTGATCGTGCAAGATCTGGGTGTGGCACGCTTAGCGCAGGAGCTGGGAATGCCGGTCCATGCCTCCACGCAAATGACCATCACCAGCCCGGAAGGATTGCAGTTTGTCCAAGCACTTGGCATTCAGCGCGCGGTTTTAGCGAGGGAGCTGTCGCTCAAAGAGATTGGTCGGTTCGAACCTTCACCTGTTCCCTTGGAGGTGTTCGTGCACGGAGCTTTGTGCGTGGCTTATTCCGGTCAATGTTTGACCAGCGAAGCCCTGGGTCAACGCAGTGCAAATCGTGGCGAATGCGCCCAAGCATGCCGGCTGCCTTATCAATTGAGGGTCGATGGCGTCGATCAGGATCTGGGAAAACAAGCTTACCTTCTGTCGCCTCAGGATTTGGCTGCGGCGCATGAAATTCCCGAGCTAGTCAAGCGCGGGGTGTGCTGCTTAAAAATTGAAGGTCGGCTTAAGTCGGCTGAATATGTGGCCGCAGTCACTCAGGTTTACCGCAAAGCACTGGACGCAGCTCTCGCTGAGCAAGAATGGCGAGCAGAGGAGGAAGATCAGCATCAGCTTGAGTTGGTGTTTTCACGCGGTCTCTATTCCGGCTGGTTGCATGGAGTGAATCATCAAGAACTAGTGCACGGACGCTATCCGAATAAGCGTGGACCGCTGATTGGCGTGGTGCGAAAGGCGGAAGGTCAGGAGCTCGGTGTGGATTTGGTGGCAAGCTGGGAGGTGCAGCCGGGCGACGGATTGGCTTTTGAGCATCCGGAGAGTTCCGCGTCGGAACTTGAGGGTGGACGGGTTTATACTGTCCGCAACGTTGGTGGGCTGTGCTGGTTGGGTTTTGGGGATCAAAGCTTTCGTCGAGTGGGTCCGGGTTGCGCGGTATTCAAAACCGACGACCCAAAACTGAATCGTCGGCTCAGGGCGAGTTTCGCTCGCTTGCAAGGCCGCGGACGACAAGCTCTGCGTTGCGTCGTTTCTGGTAAAGCCGGGGAATCTCTTAGGGTAAGTGTCCATGGAGTGGAGGTGTGTTCCGAGATGAACTTGCAGCCTGCAAGAAAACATCCTCTCACCAAGGATGTTTTACAGGAGCAACTAGGGCGTTTGGGCGAAACAAATTTTTACTTGGCCGAGCTGGATGCTCAAGGACTAGAAAGTGGGTTGATGCTTCCTCTCTCGGTCATAGGCAAAATGCGCCGGGACCTGGTAGCGCGTCTGGAGCAAGGGGATCAGACTGAAACAGTTGTTGATCCGGGTTCCTCGGTTACAGATGTGCTCGAGCAACTATTGCCTAGGCCTGCTGAGAGGAATGGGTCGCTCGTGAAACCAACTTTGAGTGTGCTGGCGCGAACCGTGGAACAAGCGCAAGCGTTGATCAAACATGAGCCGGGATTACGTTTGATTCTTGATCTGGAAGATCCTCGGCGGGCCGCCCCGTTATTGACCGAGCTGCGAGCAGATGGTGCGAGTCATCTCGCTTTGGCGACGCCTAGAATTTTAAAGGCTGGGGAAGCCGGTTTGATGCGTCTGATGCGCAAGGCAAATCCGGATGAATTTTTGGTTCGCAACCTCGGGGGCATTACTTTGGTGCAAGAGATGGGTGTGGCTTGGACGGCTGACTTTGCTTTGAACGCCGTGAATCCCCTGACGGCCAAGCTACTGCGCGAGGCTGGAGCTTTACGCCTGACCCCTTCTTACGATCTCAACATCGAACAATTGTTGGATTTGTTGCGTGCCACCGATCCGACATGGTGGGAGGTCACCTTGCATCAACATCTGCCGATGTTTCATATGGAGCATTGCGTGTTCGCGGCTTTCATGTCGGACGGCAAAGATTACCGGGACTGTGGTAGGCCTTGTGAAGAACACCGCGTCGAGTTGATTGATCGTGTGGGCCAGGCGCATCCCCTGCATGCGGACGTGGGCTGTCGAAACACCGTGTTTCATGGTCGGGCACAGTCAGGAGCTGCCTACCTGCCGAGTATGTTGGAAGCGGGGGTGGGATTGTTCCGCTTGGATCTTTTGCGGGAGTCCGGTGCTGAGGCGGTTCGTATGTTGCAGCTGTACGAGGACTCTTTTCGCAAGCCCGGTCAGGCGGTCTTGATAACCAAAGAACTTGCCGCTGCCAATCAACTTGGCGTGACCGGTGGTACTCTGACCGTGCTTCGATAAGGTGGCATCCCTGGTTAACGCCCACGGCGTGCCTCATCGTAGAAAATGAGTCGGGCCTTCAGCCCTAGTCTTTTGTTGCGTGGTGACCTGGGGCGTTGCCCCAGGCTACAATAAAGCTGCGCCGTTGGCGCTCTGATGTGATGATTTTGGGATCGATTGAGTCGAGCTTCAGCGCCGTGCAATTGAACCTTGACCTGGAGCCGAGGCTAAATTGGGGATCGCCGTTGGCGCTGTGATGGTTGGCTTCCCGGTGCTTGGGGGGCGATCGGAGAGGTAATTCAGACGGTGTTCTGTTTGGAAAGGATATTCCGGACTGAGCCGGCGATAATTAGCGCCAAAGGCGCGGTATATTGTAGCCTGGGGCATCGCCCCAGGGCCGTTATCAAAAGAAAAATGAGGGCCGAAGGCCCGGCTTAAACGGTGCAATCCCAAATGTATTTCTCCTCGGAATGAGTCGGGCCTTCAGCCCTAGCCTTTTATTGCGTGGTGACCTGGGGCGTTGCCCCAGGCTACAATAAAGCTGCGCCGTTGGCG
>DAIRSW010000128.1:0-8064 GCA_036804205.1 Verrucomicrobiia bacterium
ATACGAAGCGTGCTCTGTGCGGCGGAACCCAGCCACAACTCCTGAGTGAAAGAACTAGGGATGTTCAGCTTGAGAAGGGAGGCTTCAACTGAGGCTCCAGATCTAGTCCGCTCCCCCAGCATCCAGCTGGCCACGGCGCACATTTTTTAAGGCAAACGCTCTCTTTTGTTGATGTTTGCGCGGCTCTGACCAATGGTTATTATTTGTAAGGATTATGGCCAACGAGAAACCTGATACCTCCCACGAGGTTTATGACGCGAGTAAGATTGATAAACTAGAAGGGCTGGAAGCCGTCCGTAAACGCCCAGGGATGTATATCGGCACCACCGATGCCCGGGGCTTGCACCATTGCGTTTTTGAAGTTCTCGACAACTCCATTGATGAGCACCTCGCCGGGCACTGCACCAAAATCGATATCACTTTGCATATTGATGGTTCCTGCACCGTCAAGGACAATGGTCGCGGGATTCCGGTGGACATGCATAAACAGCACAAAATGCCGGCGATTGAGCTGGTGCTCACCAACCTGCATGCTGGTGGTAAATTTGGTCAGGGCGCCTATAAATTCTCCGGCGGCCTTCACGGGGTCGGCGCCAAATGCGTCAACGCCCTGTCTGATTGGTTCAAGGCCGAAGTGTATCGCGATGGCAAAATCCATTTTATCTCTTTTGAGCGAGGCAAGACCACCCAACCACTCAAAGTTCTCGGCGAACTCAAAAACAAAAAAACGACCGGCACCGCGATCACCTTTCTCCCCGACGCCACCATCTTTACCGAAACGACCGAGTTTAATTTTGATCGGCTTTCCGGTCGCTTGAGAGAGCTAGCGTTCCTGAATCCCGGCCTAGAAATCCGCCTAATTGATGAGCGGGTGGACGGCGACCCGCGCATCGCGGTCTTTCAATACAAAAACGGGATTGAAGAGTTCGTCAAAGAGATGGGCGAGAACAAACACGTTCTGCACCCCAAACCCATTGTCATCGCTGGTCAGAAAAAGACCATTATGAAAGACAAAGACGGACGCGATTTTGAAGAAGACGTCTTTATCGATGTGGTCTTGCAATACAACGACTCCTACAGCGACACCATTCTCTGCTTTACCAACGCCATTTACAACGACGAAGGCGGCGTACACCACACCGGATTTCGCACCGCCTTGACCCGTGCGATCAATCAGTATGCCAAGGCCAACAATTTGGTTAAGGATAAGGACCCCTCTATCAGCGGTGACGACGTTCGGGAAGGCCTCATTGCAGTGGTCAGTGTCAAGCATCCCAACCCCAGCTTTGATTCGCAGCCCAAGCACAAATTGCAGAACCCCGAAGTGGAAGGTTTTGTTAGCTCGGTCGTTTACGAAGGTTTGATGGCTTCGTTCGATCAAACCCCCGCCATTGCCAAAAAAATTATCGACAAAGGTCTCACCGCCGCTCGGGCTCGTGAAGCCGCTCGTAAAGCGCGGGAAACCGTCCGCAAAACCGCTCTGGCCGGGGGCGGACTTCCTGGCAAACTAGCCGATTGCTCCGAAAAAGATCCGGATCTCACCGAGCTGTATATTGTCGAAGGTGACTCAGCAGGTGGCTCCGCCAAGCAAGGGCGTGACCGCCGCTTTCAAGCCATCCTTCCAATCCGGGGAAAACTGATTAACGTGGAAAAAGCGCGCCTCGATAAAGTGCTGCAAAACACCGAGATTCAAACCATGATCACCGCCATCGGCACCGGCATCGGTGATGGCGATGGCGAGGGAGCATTCAACTTGGCCAAACGCCGCTACGGACGCATCATCATTATGACCGATGCTGACGTGGATGGTTCCCATATTCGGACTCTCCTTCTCACCTTCTTCTACCGTCAGATGCCCGAGCTGGTTAAGAAAGGCTTTGTCTACATCGCGCAGCCGCCGCTCTACATGGTGACCCGCAAAAAGAAGCAACAGTACGTGCAAGACGATCAGCAGCTGAGCAAAATCTTGATCAATCTTAGCCTAGAAGAAATTCGCCTGCGCAATCCTGATACCGGCAAAGAGCTTAGCAAAACCCAACTTAAAGAGGTCATCGAAACACTAGAACGTCTCGATAAACTGGCCGGGGCCATCCGGAGACACGGCGGCGATTTTGAAGCCTACCTAAATCATCGTGACGAGACTACCCACAAGTTACCCAAGTTTTTGGTTAATGTCCGGCAAGGCAACGAAGACTTCTGCCATTACTTTCTCGACGACGACTCCGTCCGTGCCTACGCACGCGAAAACGAAGATCTGGCCCTGTTCGAAGAGCCCGAGGAGACCGATGAAAACGGCAACGGCGTCACCACCAACGGAACGACCCCAGCCAAATCCAGCAAACCCGATCCCCAACGTCGTCGGGGACGCGTGGTTGAGCTCCACGAGGCTGTGGCCATTGAGAAAGTGATCGGCGAACTGGAGAAAAAAGGTCTGCCCATCGACCACTACGTGGCCCAAGACAAACCTCTTTACGAAATCGTCGATGGCGAAGGGGAAAAAGCCACTGTCACTCCAATCTTTGCGATTCCTGAGATTTTGGAAACCATCAAAGAATCCGGACGCCGCGGGGTGGACATCAAACGGTTCAAAGGGCTAGGGGAGATGAACCCCAAGCAGCTCTTCGAGACCACCATGAATCCGGAAAAACGCAAACTCCTGCAAGTCGATCTGAATGAAGACAACGCCATGGAAGCCGACCGAATCTTCACCGTGTTGATGGGGGACGTGGTCGAACCACGCCGGCAATTCATTGAAGACAACGCTCTTAACGTGCGTAACCTCGACGTGTAACTTCGGACCCAGAATCCGGTTCGCGTAGCTCGCAACCCGGCGTTTGGGCCTAGCGTTTGACAAAGGTTCTTCGTTGTTTTCGGTCCATGGTTATCCCGCTGAGGCGCTGAGGTCTTTATCTATTTCCATTTTGATAGCCGCTTCAAGCACCTGTGTGCCAATGTCATTCTCTTTCAGTCCAGCAGTATTCTCCGCGTCTCAGCGTCTCCGCGCGGGTCTCTTTTCCTGACGTTGACCCACTGGGAGTAGCGAGGAGCCTCCACAAAAGACGTGGTCGACACTTGCAAGACGGCGCGCATTCTTTAGCGTGCCTTCAACATGAAATACGATCTTATCGTCATCGGGGGCGGGCCAGCTGGCTACGTCGGAGCCATTCGCGCTGCGCAACTTGGAAAAAAAGTCGCTTGTGTGGAGAAAGAACGCGCCGGAGGAACCTGCCTCAACTGGGGATGTATTCCAACCAAATCACTCCTTCGCAACGCCGAGCTTTATCATTTGATGAAACATCGCTCCGAAGACTACGGTTTCAAATTTAAGGAGCTGAGCTACGACTGGAGCAGCGTGATCAAACGCAGTCGTAGCGTTGCGGACCGCCTGGCCGGCGGCATTGAAATGTTGTTTAAGAAAAACAAGGTCGATTACCTGCGCGGTGAGGGCATCGTGAAGGACGGTAAATCCGTTGTGGTCAAGAATGCGGAGGGCAAAGAAGAAACTCACACCGCAGACAAAATCCTCATCGCCACCGGGGTGGTAACGCGTGCCCTACCCAATCTGGAATTCGACGGCAAGCTGGTGATCGGAAGCCGGCACGCCATGGTGCTCGAGCCCCAACCAAAATCGATGGTCATTCTTGGCGCTGGCGCAATCGGAGTGGAGTTCGCCTATTTTTATCAAGCCTTTGGCACCGAAGTCACGTTGGTGGAAATGATGCCCAACGTTTTGCCAGTCGAAGATACCGAAGTGAGTCAAACTTTGGAAAAATCGCTCAAAAAGACCGGCATCACCATTCACACCGGCACCAAAGTCACCAAGACAGAAGTCAAAAAAGATCATGTCGTGTTGCAAGCGGAGAAAGATGGCAAGTCTGTCGAACTTAAAGGCGATGTCTTACTCGTAGCGATCGGGGTGAGTCCGTTGCTGCCCGAAGGTCTCAAGCTGGACACCGACGAACGTGGTTACATTAAAACCAAAGACAACTATGAGACCAGTACGCCCGGCGTTTATGCGGCCGGCGACATTATCGGACCGCCGTGGCTCGCGCACGTGGCCAGCTGGGAAGCCATTCAAGCAGTGGAAGGCATGTTCACAAAGCAGGTTCCGAAAAAAATCACGGTCTTCCCTGGCTGCACTTACTGTCAGCCTCAGGTCGCCAGCGTCGGCTTAACCGAACGCGCTGCCAAGGAGAAAGGGCTCAAGTTCAAAGTCGGCAAGTTTCCATTCATGGCCAGCGGCAAAGCTTTGGCCGTCGGCGAAAGCGAAGGTTTTGTCAAAGTGCTGGTTGGCGACAAGCATGGCGAAATCTTGGGCGCACACATCATCGGAAACGAAGCGACCGAGCTCATCGCTGAACTCGGCCTGGCCATTTCTAGTGAATTAACGATTGAAGATATCGAGGCAACCATCCACGCGCACCCGACCTTGAGCGAAGCCATTCACGAAGCCATGGGCGTGGCTCATGGGAAAGCCATTCACATCTAGTTCCGCTCGTCGTCGTTTGTGAGTCGACAGGTTGCGTTTCTCTTCATCTCCATGCCGGTCGGTGGAGCGGAAGACTTCGCGCTGGCCGTGGCTCATTATTTGCCAGAGCCATACCGAGCACGCTTTATCTGCCTGCGGACTCTCGGGCCACTAGGGGAAGAAGCGCGTGAACGCGGGTTCCCAGTGGATCTGTTACCCTTAATGCCCGGCCACCGGGTGCGTTGGGGAGCAAATCGCCAGCTCATGAACTGGTGTCGCGAACAGAATATTCAGGTTGTGCACTCGCAGACCTACCACGCTCACGCCCACACCTGCCAGCTGCCCGGTGGGCCGAAGATTGTGTTGCATCAGCAAAAAACTTTAAGCCGGGAGAAGTGGCATCGCGAGGCATTGCTGCGCCGCAAGTTTCGAAAGGCGGATGGGGTGGTGGCACTCTCTGAGGCCATGGCCGAAGAAATGCAGACACATTACAATCTATCCAGCCTGCCAGTGACCATCCCCAACGTGGTAGATCCGGCTGAGTTTACGCGCGCCAATCCTGAACGACGCCTTAATCTTCGCCAAGAACTCGGCTTACCTGTCGATAAGTTCTTGATTGGCCAAATCGGCTCCCTGCGAAACGTAAAGAATCATGATCTTACCCTGAGTTGGGTTGATTCTTGGGATCATCCGGATGTGCACTGGGTATTTCTAGGAGAAGGCCCGGAATCCTCGCGGCTTAGAACTAAGCCTCGACCTCAAGTAACTTGGGCAGGCGCTCAGCGACCGGTCGGGCCCTGGGTGCAAGCCTTAGACGCAGTGGTTCATCCCAGCCTCTGGGAGGGTCAGCCGCTATCGCTACTTCAAGCACGAGCTTGCTGCCTGCCTATTGTCGCTTCGAATATTTCTGGCAATCGCGCCGCGCTGGGAGATGACTATCCGGGTTTGTTTTCCTTGGAAAAACCAAATGACGGCTTGGCTCAACTGCACGCATTGCAAGCGGAGCCTACCCAAAGGGCGGCCTGGTCGATGTGGAACGAGGCTCCTCCCCTGCCCATGGCAGATCAGGTGGCCCAGCACCTGGCCTCTTTTTACGACACATTGCTCGATCCAGAGAAACCATGAAGCCTCTGCGAATCGCAATCTATACCCCCTCGTTTTTGCCTAAGATCGGAGGTGCAGAAATTTTTCACCACAATCTCGCCACTCGCTTAGTACAAGCCGGTCACCGCGTCACGGTCATTGCTCCGCGACCCCAAGTGGCCGCTTTTCGAAAGAAGCAATGGACGGTGCCCTATCACCTTCAACCGCACCCAACCCGTCCGTGGCGATGGCTCCACAAACACCCGTTCCTCGGTCGACTCCTGTGCCGGCGCACCTTAAGTGCTTTGCAGAAATGTCATGAATTTGATGTGTGGCACGTGGTCAACACCTTCCCCACCGGATATGCGGTTTTGGATTGGGCAGCGGAATGTCAAGGATCCCCAGTGCCATTTCTTATTCGTCCGGTCGGGGATGATGTGCTGCCGACCACAAACGCAGCGGCCCAGCGGGATGATCAAGACATCACCAAGCTCTGGCTAAACCGGCTAAAGGAAGCACCCTGTGTTATCTCGCTTTCCAATCAGATGAGTGAGGAACTGCAAAGTCTGGGCGTCACAAAGATCGCAGAAATCCCAAACGCGGTGGACCTGGAACGCTTTTCTTCCGACGAACATCAAGCGCTTCGAAACGAGTTGCGGCAGCAATGGCAAGCGACCCCGAAGACCGTTGTGCTGCTCTGTGTGGCACGGCATCATCCACAAAAAAACCTGCCGCACCTGCTCAGGGTCCTGAGCCATCTCAAAAAGCACGACGTGCAGTTGATCCTTGCCGGACGCGACACCGAACACCTACGGCCAATGGCCGACGAGCTGGGTTTGGCGAAACTCGTGCGTTTCACCCAGATTGTGGCCGAAGACATCCCAGTTTTCCCTCCAGACGAATTGATCGCACTTTACAATGCTGCGGATATTTTTGTGTTACCATCCCTCCTGGAGGGATTTAGCACCGCCTTGTTAGAAGCGGCAGCAGCGGGCTTGCCTCTCGTGGCCGGTGACGGGCCGGGCCCCCAGGATTTTTTGGATCATGGCCAGCACGGACTTCTGATTGATCCGACCGACGAGCAAGCTTGGATCGATGCCCTGCAGGAGCTCATCCTCTCAGCTGAGAACCGTAGCGAATGGTCGAAAAAATCCCGACGCCGTGCGAAACAATACTCTTGGTCCCGCACCGTCAAAGCCTATGAAGCGATCTACCAGCAGCTAGTCACTCCAATACCGCAAGAGCCCCACTAAGAAGGGTTCAGGGGATATCACGTCGGGATATCATCACCGTTGGCATTATCCGCTGATTCTAGAATTGCTCGAATTCGCCATTCGGCAATTTTTGCTTCGATCAAAACATCTTCCGGAGCCGCCGTGCGATTTGGTGATTTTCGCTTAAGAATCTCGTTAGGTAGCGCCCCCATTCCAGATATCGGCAGATAATGGTCGACGTTCACGCTATTCAGAGCGTTCCGTGGCATGTCAGAGTCCTGCACGATGTAGATTTCTCCGAAGCTCTTGATCGCCTTCATTCCTGCCGTTCCATCATCAAGATAGCCAGTCAGCAATATACCAGTGACTCCATTTCCCAATGCGCCCTGCCGGGTCGATTCAGTTTCCGCCCACAAGTTAACGCGTTTGGCCCGATGAGCTGCGTGTTTCGGGGTTCAACGGGCGTTTCTTTTTGCTTGGGTTCGTTTTCCACGCGCCGAGACGTGACCCCGAACTCGATTTTTAAGTCCCGAGATTTGAGCACGCGTCGCACTGGTTCGGCCCGCCACCTTGGGATCGCTGACTTTTGATTCCACCGAAGATTTTCCTTTCCCTTTGCTTTTCGCTGCGGCAGCGCCGGCACTATTCGGGGACTTCGCTTTCGAGCTTTTGACTCGTCCACCCGGACGGGCCGAGCGGTTGATGGTCGGGACTTGTTTAACCGTGGCGGGCGATGCCGTGAGTTCCTCCAGCCGCGCTTCCAGCCGCGCCAGAACTTCCTGGAAGACTTCCTGTTTTTCAGCGCTACGCCCAGCTCCGTCAACAGGCCGATCGGCTGCACGTTTCTGACTAATGGCTTGTTCACGCCATTTATCTGCCTGTTTGCGAGCTTGGGTGATTTTGCTTTGAAGCTGCGTACTGGTGAATCTTTTGATCTTGCTGGGGTGAACAGATTCGACTAGAGCGAATTCCTGAGTTGTACAGAGTTTGCGAATGCGAGCATAGTCTAAAGTCATACAACTACTTTAAGCCATTGATTTCGCCCCTTGGCAAGCCACCATTAAATGAAGAAAGACTATGGATATCGATGACGTTCTAGTTCTCGGAGGGGGAGCCGCCGGATTAATGTGTGCTATCACTGCAGCTCGCCGGGGACGCCGGGTGACCATCCTTGAAGGACAACAATCCGTGGGTCGAAAAATACTGGTCTCCGGCGGAGGCCGCTGCAATTTTACCAACACCGGCGCAACTCCTCATAACTACCTTGGAGAAAACCCACACTTTCACAAATCCGCCTTA
>DAIRSW010000129.1:0-240 GCA_036804205.1 Verrucomicrobiia bacterium
CTGGCGGTGGACTTTCCAGAAGCAATCCCACCCGTCAAACCAATGATTAAGTTAGGCATACTCTTCAAAGGCTCTGGTTAACCACATTCAGGCAAAGAATTGGGTGCTTCCAAGCGCAGAAATAAAACAATATCATTCATGAGACCTCACCAAAGAAAAAACCCAAGCCAACGGGCTTGGGTTTTTTGAAGTTCAATTGATAACTGTGGTTGCTTCCGTCTACTTGCCTGGCAGCATCTC
>DAIRSW010000129.1:250-8050 GCA_036804205.1 Verrucomicrobiia bacterium
CGCCCATAGTCTCATCAAGAGGAGGAAGAGGCGTTTCCGGCGTTGCTACAGGGGCTGCCGCCGGACGAGAATCGCGCATTAGCATTTCTTCAGCTTCTGATAGTCGAATTGGCTGACCCGCCGGGTCAATGAGACGCGCGGTGACGAAGATGATGAGATTACGTTTTAAGTGCTGCTCCACGGTGTTACGGAAGAGCCGTCCAGCAATAGGGATGTCACCGAGTAACGGCACTTTATCTTCAACTTTTTGCACATCCTCACGAATTAAACCACCAAGACTCACTGTCTGACCATCCCAAATCGTGACACTGGTATTTACTTTACGAGTACTAAAGACGGGTTGGTTAATGACGTTATCCGTGATGACTTCTCCACCAGCAAGGATCGGGCTTCCATAGTTAATAAAACCTTCGAACTCAGTGACGTTCGGCTGCAAAGTTAGCTCCACTGTGTAACCGTCAGGGCCTACAATCGGTTCTACTTCGAGCGTTACACCCGTGTTCCGTGTTTCGAAGGTTTCGGGCGTGGCAGGAGTTACCGGAAACGCCTGAGGTTCACCATCTCCACCAGTAATGAATGGAATTCCGTCGACGATTGTTGTTGTGCGAGTCGGCGATGACAAGGAAACCTCCTGAGGCAATTCTGGCGGGCTAAAGCTGGTTGGATAAATAAACTCTCGAATGATTTCAATCACGGCACGATTACCTGATTTTGTAACCACCCTAGGAGCTGAAAGAAGATCCACGCCTTTCTTCTGATCAATCGCTCTGACTACCATTTGGAACTGAGGATCAGTAAACACTCCAGCGAGAGCGAAGGTTCCAGATGCAATTCCAGAAGGAGTCTGGAACAAGAGTGCATCAATTGCGTTTGAGCTGATGGCGCCAAGTGGTCCCGTTCCGGTCCGATTTCCAGAGGTTAAAGGGAAATTTCCCACAGCCTGACCCGTGCTTGGGTCAACAAATGGGAAGTCTCCTGCGAAATCGCCAGTTGCGCCACGAACAGGTCCTTGTGTTCCTCCACCAGCGAATGTGCGAGGATCGGAACCACTACCCAGGTTGAACTGCCCTAACAACCAGTCGAAGCTGAGCTCTTTGTAATCATTTTGACTGATTTCTACAAACTTCGCCTCGATTTCAACCATGCGTGGTCTCAATAAGGTAATTTGCTCTATGAGTTGATCGACCAAATCTAGATTCGAGCGTGTGTTCCGAACTACGAGGCGACTCGTTGCTGCGAAAAAGCTAGCACTTGACCCTGGAGGAAAGGTTACCCCTGCACCTTCTAAAATCCCGCGCGCAGATCCAGTCGCCCCTCCAGCACCTCCTCCGGCAGGTGGCGCTAGGAGCAATGGAGATCCACCACCGCCTCCTGTGTCGCCACCTTCGCCAGCTGCGAGCTGGAAGAACGTTGGGCTAACACGATAAGTCCGAGTCACTAAATCATCGACGAGGGTTCCGGTCGGCGCGACAACCACCGCGAAAGGTTCTACTTTAAATCGAAGACCAGCCAAGTCGCAAACATACCGTAAGACCTCCCTAAGCGGCACTTGATTCAGTTCAACTGTAATACGCACTGCTGATGGATCAACTCCCCCAAAACCACCACCCGTGGTATCCATAGGCGCTGGATCGGGATCGAGCCCTGGAATAGACGGCGCAGCCGGTGCTCCGGGCGCTGGCCCTGCACCCGCTCCTGATCTTTGGATATCAAGCACAATGTTAATGCCTTTCGGCTGATCCGGCGGGGAAACAGTATCTCGCGCAATGCTTTGCTGTCTTAAAAAGTCAATAGCTTCCCGCACTGTAGTATCGCGAAATGCAACGCTCGGCAGAATAATGCGATCAAGTTTTTCATTATTCAGTCGGATTCGCGCAGCGTCAGCTCCCTCAATATCGTCCTCACGACCAATCGGCTCCTGCGAAGCGAATGGAGTTGGTGGAGTTTCCCAGGCCATAGATACTTCGGCCAAACGACGAGCCCTTGAAGCTGCATAAGCGTTAACCCCGTAACGTTGCATTTCATTGTAGACTTCCTCTTGAATCTTACGAGCGGCGTTATTGGTCGGATCAATATTCAAAACTTGATCAGCTTTTAAGATAGCCAACTCAAACTTGCCTATGGCATAGGATTGTTCAGCCTCAAGAAGCAGCTGACTCACGCGTTGCACATCGGCAATGTGATCGGGAGTGATCATACGGTTGTACCATTCGGGATCCTCTAGCTGGGCTAATAAGCGAACGGCTGGCCGATAAACAGGGTTAACCTCCAAAACTTCCTCAGCGATCGCAGTGGCCTCGTCGTATTGCCCTTCAAGAATTCTTTGTTTAGCGAGTTCAACGCTAGCTTGTGAGTATTTGTCGAGAGCTTGATTCCTTAAATTCTCGGTCGCCAAACTGTCGGGGAGGATGTCATAAGCACGGCGATACAGCTCGACCGCGGCTTCGTAATCCTTGTTTTTCATTGCTTGATCGCCAAGCAAGATTGCTTCCTCGGCCTCAAGCATGAGCTGCTGACGTCTGACCAGCTCTCTTTCAGCGGCCGCCTGCAAGCCATCTCCGCTTCCTGGCGCTCCCATCGGGCCTGCCGTGCTGATCGTTGGAATAGTGAAAAGCATACCCACCAGCACAACCAACCTACTCGCTTGGATAGCGAGGAGATGTGGTCGAGGGGAACTGCTTACGGCTGCGTAAGGATGAGCTGTCATAAATTAATGGTTAAGGAGTTGGATAGAAAACTAGTATCGAATGAAAACTGAGGCGGTTAAAACCGGAGATAGGAGATGAAAAATCGAGATCTTGCGGCGAGAAACGATAAATAAAAAGGGATGAAACTTGTCTATAGTGGCATTTAACAGACTCCATGACAATTTTTTTGAACATTGACCGATCTCTTCTGTCCTGACAAGCAAAGAAAACTAAAAAACTAAAAAAATCACACCTCGGAATAAGGCACCGAGTGTGGCACAAAATAGTCGGTCTCAATTGAGCCAAAGCCAAAGTCAGCGTGAAGGGGCAACTCCATCAACCGTAACTCGAAATGATTCGTTGCGGTCCACGATTTCCACCAAGGCCCCATCGTCTTGAAGCTCCACCAAACGATACTTAGTGTCATCCCCTCCCGAGAGTGTGAATTCGTCACCCCGGCGAACCCGAACTTCACTTTTATTTAAACGAAAACCTAAGGTGACAAACGACTCGCCTAGATCATAAGTTTGCTCCACTACAAGATTCATACGCTCACCCGTTTCCACGCCTTCAATGACCAACTCCGAAACGTCCACTGCCAAAGTTTCGCCACCGGACAAAACGCGCTCGGTCTCTTTTTTGTCAAACTCTGCAATTTTAAATTTGGTCCCAGCTATTGGATCGCCGACCGACAGAAACTGAGTCGGGCCACTGATATCAATGGTATTCACAACAAAGGTTTCTCCGCCCATATGACTTTGGAAAACAACTCGGTTTCTGACGCGTTGAGCTTCCTTCACGCTAAGAAGAATATAAAAGGGCGGGTGACTTTCTGGATCAACCGGGTTTGTATCATGACGCCATTCTTCTAAGTTTGTAAAACCGTCTTCGTCCGGGTCCTGCTGAAGAACGTCCGGATCTAGAATATCGAGCTCCGTATATTGGCCAAACCACGTGTTAGGAACCGGCTCATGCAAAGGCCCTTGATCGTCATCAAACGGAGAGACTAAAACCCCCTCCCTATCAATGTATGGCGCTGAAACAAAGAGGCTCTCTGGGTAGACCTCCCAAGCAAACGGTTTTTGCAATGCCTCTTGGGCCTCGACTAGAACTTCCAGCGGCAAGGGCTGGAGCTGCGTGCCTTGTGGGCGGGTTCCTCGCATCGCATTAAACGTGTCGTCGAACGCACTTGCCTGCTGAAATAAGAGGAAGGCTAGCATGATGATTCCAAGAGCAATCACCAGCAGCATCGTTTTGCCGTAATTTTTTTTCAACCAATCCATAAACTTTTTCCGTGGGGGGGAGGGTAACAAATGCTATGTCTACTCGTTTTCCTCTTTTAAAACACTCGAAGGATCAAGCACTTGTAGAATCTCAAGCGCCAGCGTCATTTGAACGGGTTCTTGACCGACCAAAAGCTGAAGCCGTTGGCGTTCTTCCGGTGCTGACGCCGCAGCTGGCTCGGCTCCAGCAAAGATATCATTGATGGTTGCTGCGGCCGGCTGCGCACTCGCCGGCGCTTCTCTGCTTGGTGCCGTTTTCTCAACATTCTCGACAACAAGCGAACGCAAGATAATCAATTGGTCCAGCGCAACTAAAGAATTCACCACCCGTCGCTGCCTTGATTGCTCACCAACAAAAGCGACGTGGATTCTATAAGAGGAAATCAAAGGAGCCTCTGCTTCACCAGGAACCTGCCCCCGCTCTCCGAGCACCGGTTCCCGCTCGAACAAAGTCAATTCGCTGACGCCCTCTGCAATCAACACACGAAGAACCAGGTCGGCAACGCGAAGTTGATGCCACAAAGCGCTAGCAACGTCGTCGCTCGCGGGCGGCGTATCCCGATAAGCGCTGAAGCCAAGAAAAAAGTCTTCCGGCAGGCTGAGTCCGCTCTCGGCTGCCATGCTGACGATCTCTTCGGCTTTTTGACGCAAGCTAATTTGGAATTGCCCTGCAGTGATTGCTTCTGTTGCAAGATTCTGCTGAGCTAAAGCCTGTTGCAGCTCAGCAATTGCTTCTTTATACTCAGCTTGCTGTTGACGTAGCAGTTCAAGGTTTTCTATCTTCGGATAAAGAGGAAGCCCCACCAGCCTCATATACTCCCTCTCCGCGGTGTCGTAGAGATCAGCCGCCGTGGCGTAGCTTTGATACTTTTGAAAGACCAGGTAGCCTAAGGCAGCTGCGGCCAACAGGATAATTACGAGGAAGGCAGAGAGCGCTTTATTTTCTTGAAACCAATTCATGGCAAAGGGAGGGGGTTAGTGAGCGGTAAGCGCATTTCAAAAGGAAATGCCCAATCCTGGTTATCAGGGGTTCGCAGAACAGGCACCACCTGCGAAAAACGCTCCAGATTAAAGTTGAAATATGGTGATTGCATCAAGGCTTGAGCAAACGCTGTGACCACTCGTTCTTGGTCTGGTTCGTTAAAGAGATAAAGACCGGAAAGCGTTACCCCATCAATCTGGGCTGGCCCGGCTGCTGGTTCGCCTTGAGCCGGTGGCGGCGAGCCCGGCTGAGCCTGTTCCGCCGCCGCCTGGGTGGGCTGCCGGAAGGTTGCTCCAATCTCCACGGGGGCACCACCCGAAGTGGGAGTCAAGCTTACCACCCACACAAAGCGATCTGGCAAACGCTGATTAATGTCGTCGATAATTTTTAGCCACTGATCTCGAGCCGGGGGCAGATCTGCCAGTGCCTTTGCCTTAGTCTGCAGCAATTCGTTTTCTTGGCTGATATCCCGGAACTGCGATTCAAAAGACTGCAAGGTGCTGACTCGATTTTGCAAGTCTTGCACGACGTCGGTCTTGATGGCTTCCGCCCTAGAAAAATATAACCAGGCACCTGCCAGCCCAGCCAACAAAAACAGTCCCGCTGCAATCAGAAACGGAGCCTGACCTTCTACGGTTTGCTTACGCTCAACGCTGGCCGGACGCAAATTCAACTCCAAAGGCGTCGTGCCCGCTCCGCGAAGGCCGGTTCCGATTAGTTCGCCCAGCAAATGAGCGTCGCGGACCACCTTCTCGACATCCACCTTTCGAGAGACAGCGACATTCCTGAGTGGATTAAAGAAATCGATAGGCAACTGAAGTTTCTCTTGGAAAAACTCGCGCATATAAGGCAAGCCCGATGCACCCCCACTTAGGTATACCCTTAAAGGGGCGCTGCCACCTTGCTGACTCCGGTAGAAGCTAATCGAACGATTAATCTCAGAGTGCACCTTGGTCATCGAGTTCCGGATTATTTTGGACATCCGCGCCACCATAGGGTCATTCGGCTCTGCGTAGGCGCCTCCAAGACTTACAAAGCCATCTTCCCGCTTTCGTTTCTCAGCGAGAGGAAAGGCTTCCCCGAGCTCTTTCGCAATCGCACCGGTGATGGTTGCTCCACCGATGGAGATGTTTCTGCTGAAGAACTTCTCGCCTTCAATAAAAAGCAGGTTGGTCGTCCTCGCGCCAAGATCAATCAAGAGCGAGCACCCTTCCATACTGGAATAGTTAAAACGAAACGCATTATACAAAGCCGCTGGAGCGACCTCCACCACGGCCGTTTTGAGACCCGCCGATGTCACCGCATCATTATAATCTTCGAGAATATCCGATTTAATGGCTACTAGAGCAACTTCAGTTTGGTCAATATTGCCCCCGCCAAGAAGCTGATAGTCCCATACCACCTCATTAATCGGGAAGGGCACGTTCTGTTGGGCTTCGAAGCCTACCAATTGCTCCACTTTTTCTTCAGCAACATTAGGAAGCTTAACAAAACGCGCGAATACCGCGTGCCCGGGCACCGCATAATAAACCGGCTGCCTTTTGGCTCCGAGTTCCGAAGTCAGTTCTCCAATCGCGAGTGATGTTTGCGACATTCGCGTCGCGTCAGCAGCAGGATCAGCGGTTAGTTCCCGAAATGCGTAACTCTCCAGAGTCAACGCACCGGCCGAGCTCGCCTGAAATCGGGCCATACCGACGTTTTGAGTGCCAAGCGTGACAGCAAGAAAAGAACTGGAGGAAGCCATAAAAGTAATTTTTGTGATAAATCAGTAAAGTTCGGGGGGGCGAATGGAAATAAATGACGGGCCTATCTGCTACTCTTGATATGTAATGGATCAACTCCGAGTCACAACCAAAATAGTGCGGATCGAATGTTGAGATTGAACTCTGAAAGTTTCAAGAATCACAAAAGAAGCAAGCGAAGAGAACCGGTCGTTCAGTCAGCCTGCGCTGAAGCAAGGACATTCCAGGGTAAATTCAAGTCTCGCCTCTTAGATATGCATGGAAAAATGTTGTTCGAGATTCGGAGATGCAACAAAAAAGTGCGTCAATTCCAGAAACGCCTTAAAACCCAAAAAGAATCAGCGAGCGCCGCCTGGCTTCTCTGCCTCGTAGCGATCCCACCATAGAGGCGCAAATGGCGTATCGCTTTTTCGAAGGACCATACCCTGCACCTGGGGCAGCTGATTCCACCATTGGGGCACAAAACCATCTTTCCAATCTTTCGTGGCTAACAGCGCACCTTGCCGAGTGATCTCTACGGAGATTTGGTCAATCGACGTGCTGATAATGCGCTGACCGGCCATGATTCGTGCCAAGCTACGTGGACTCACATAAGCGACTGAAAATAAACTTGTGCCCTGAGGAATGTTCGCATGCGTCACCTCGCCGACCATAAGTTGTTGGTTCATAAGGATATAATAGCGAAACGTAAGTTCGTCAGTAAACTCCGGCTCTGCCTGGAACTCCACTTCAACCTCCATCCATTCCAGCGGGCTTGGAGTCCTCTTGTCATCTCCGCGGAAGGTGTAGTTCGGTGTTTTGATAAACGCGGGAGATATCGTTTTGATTGCGTATCCCTGCTGGCCTTGTTGCCCTTGACCCGGCTGCGGCAAAGTCAAAACCAAGGCCGCCACAACGACACAACTAAGTCTTGATATAAAAGAGACGCCAGAGACAGAAAAAATCGAAAACGACTGGGGATTGGGAGAAGGTTTCATAGTCAAGAAAATAGATGAATGAATCCTGGGGAAAAATCAAACCTTTCCCATGCAATCTTAAGAAAATTTAACCTGTCAGCCATGTGTCTCCTTGCGAAAGCAACGCGATTTTGCCCTAAATCAATCAGA
>DAIRSW010000130.1:0-8033 GCA_036804205.1 Verrucomicrobiia bacterium
TCAAATCCGCTTTGACAATCTCAGCCGCGCTTTGAAATAATTCGCGCAACTCCGGTTGAATGAATTCATTCCAATCCTCTTGCAGATTCGGCTGCGTGGACGGCTTGGGATAAATCCGGCCAAGCACAGCATCATCCTCTCGACTGGCGGCCAAACGCGGGAGGTCCACCAATATTTCAGCCGCTTGCGCTGGCATCTCACGGATGGATAGCGTGTTGGGATCAAAAAGCTCAATCTGCATGGTGACGTTACGATTCCTCTGCTTTCTCTAAAGTGGCGTGGAGGAGATGTCCATGCAATTGTTGAACGTAAAGCTCCGCTTTTTCGCGGTGCCCGGTCCAAAGCACGGATTGGCCCATGTGATGCACCTCCAGCATGTGCTTCGTCGCTTTTGCTTTACCATAACCAAACACCTTTTGAAAAATGCGGGTGACGTAGCTCATCAGATTGATGGGGTCGTTATGCACAATCACCATCCAAGGCCCGTCATATTTGTCCTCGGTGAGCTCTTTCTCGACAACCTCCTCCTCGACCTCAGGAGCTGCTGTCGAAAAAAACTGTAGTCCCCTCATTATCTTGCCCATACTGCTATATTGTGAATTAGCCAAGCACCCGAAAGGGTTGGGCGCTCAGAAAAACCGTTTTTAAACTCGGTATCCCAGAAAGAAGTGCTTCAAAGGTGTCGTGACGATGAAACAGATTGGCAATGCGCAACGCTTCAATCACCAGCCAGCCTTGCAAAGCCTGGGCTCCGGGGATGTGGAAGGTGGCGGTCTGGGCGGCATACACCAGCAATGGATTCCAAACCGGTGAGAGGCCAAGCTCCGGACGAACCAAACAAAGCCACGCTGGCTCTTCCAACAGCACCTGAGGCCAAGTAAGAAAAGCGGACGCGTTCAAACAGTAGTCTCGAAGCAGCAATTTGCGCCTCTGCAGTTCGTCGAAATAACGATCTTGCCAACACAACATTTCGCGCAGTTGTTCCATTTCAAACAGCTGTAAAAGAAGCGGCGCTATCCGAGGTGTCCACTCCGAAGCCAACCATTGCCGCCAGAGTTCCAGCAGCCGGGTATGGTCCGGGTCAACCTGCAGAGATTGCGTGGGGGGCTGATAGAGGAGAGGACCATGAACCCGCCAACGGGTCGAAAAGCTCAGCTCGGTTGACGGACGATGGACCGCATCGACGCCTTCCATAGAAACCAGAAACGCATCCAAGATACGCGTCAGCTCCGGGCCCGCAAAACTCGATTGAGCTGCGGCCAAAGCATCTTGGGTCTGGAAAGGCTGGTTTGCCATAATCAATTATGGTGCCATGGAATTGCAAAATTCCAACAATGAAACGTGCAAATACCGTCCTGCTGATGCTGCCAAACAATCGTAAAAAGCTTTCAGGTCTTTCTTGACGGCTGAAAAGGTTCAGGGTCAATTTTCTTTCTAGACCTACGCGTCGCAATGCACTGGTCTTCCCCAAAAAAACATCATGTCCGTCGTCCGTCCCTCCCCCACCCCTCATCGGTCCAAACATCCATATCGAGACCTACTACATCACCGAGCGACGTGCGTCTGGCCGGCCCTATTCTTTCTTCTTTTTGCCATTCTCGCCGTCCCGTCTACCGGTTTTGCTGCGGGTGATACCTCTCTCATTCTTCCCGAAGACCGGTCGCAGCTTTTTAACTTGTTTGGCTGGCAAGCCAGTGGGGAGCTGATCCTCTATATCGGCCTCGGCATATGTGTGATGGGAATAGCCTTTGGTTTCGCACAATACTCCGGGCTTAAAAAACTTCCCGCGCATCGCAGCATGCTGGAGGTGTCCGAGCTCATCTACAGCACCTGCCGGGTTTATCTCTTGCAGCAAGGACGGTTGTTGGCAATCCTGTTCTGCATCATCGGAGCCACCATGGTTTTCTACTTCGCAGTGCTGCGCGAGTTACCCATTCCTCATGTGGGGCTCATCTTGTTATGGGCCTTCATCGGCATGGCCGGGTCGTTCGCAGTTGCGTGGTTCGGAATTGTGGTCAATAACATCGCCAACAGCCGCATGGCTTTTGCCTCTCTAAAAGGCAAACCACTGCCTCTTCACGAAATTCCAACCCGGTCGGGTATGAGCATCGGGGTGCTTCTGATTAGTGTGGAACTCATTCTAATGTTGGTGGTCTTGAAGTTTGTTCCACCCGCGCTGGCCGGGGTCTGCTTTATTGGCTTTGCTATAGGCGAATCTTTGGGAGCCGCAGTGCTGCGTATTTGCGGAGGTATCTTTACTAAGATCGCCGATGTCGGAGCGGACATGATGAAAATTGTGTTCAATATCAAAGAAGATGATGCCCGCAATCCCGGAGTGATCGCTGATTGCGCTGGCGACAATGCCGGTGACTCGGTTGGCCCCACTGCGGACGGCTTTGAAACTTATGGAGTGACCGGAGTGGCCCTAATTAGTTTTATTGTGCTCGCCGTGCTACCCGAGGTGCAATGGGCGCTGATCGTGTGGCTTTTTGCCATGCGCATCGTCATGGTGGCCATCTCCATTGGCTCGTGGAAGATCAACGAATGGATGACCCATACGCTCTATCGCAAGGCCAAGAAATTTGACTTTGAACATCCTCTCACCACCCTGGTTTGGTTGACCTCCATCCTTTGCATCCTGGCCACCTTCGCCTTGTCGTGGTCTCTGCTTAGCGAGCCCTTTGGTGATTTGTGGTGGAAACTTTCAATCATCATTTCCTGCGGAACTTTAGCCGCAGCTCTCATTCCCGAAGCAACCAAATTTTTTACTTCGACCCGAAGCGCTCATTGTCGTGAAGTGGTCAACGCCACTCGAGTTGGCGGAACGGGGCTCACGATTTTGAGCGGCCTTGTCGCCGGACGCTTCTCCGCCTTCTGGAAAGGAATGATCATCCTGGCCCTCATGTTCATTGCCTATTTAGCCAGCGAGCTAGGTTTGTCGGCGATCATGGATTACCCCGCCATCTTTGCTTTCGGCCTGGTGGCTTTTGGCATGCTGGGCATGGGTCCTGTGACCATCGCAGTGGATAGCTACGGACCGGTAACTGACAATGCTCAATCCGTTTTTGAGCTTTCCACCATCGAACAGCTGGAGGGAATCGACGACGAATTGGAGCGCGATTTTGGGTTTCGACCGGATTTCGTGCAAGGAAAAGAATTTCTGGAAGAAAACGATGGCGCAGGCAACACCTTCAAAGCCACCGCCAAACCCATGCTAATCGGCACCGCCGTGGTCGGGGCGACCACGATGATTTTCTCGCTGATCCTTTTACTCAAAGAGAGTCAGGGATGGGAAAACCTAGGCGGACTCTCCATTGTTGAGCCATGGGTCATCCTTGGCCTCATCGCCGGGGGTGCGGTGGTCTCATGGTTCTGCGGTGCGTCCATGCAAGCCGTGACGACCGGAGCCCATCGTGCCGTCGAGTTTATTAAGACCCACATCCATCTCGACGGCACCACCAAAGCTTCCCGGGCTGACACGGATGAAGTGGTGCGTATCTGCACCCGCTACGCGCAGCAGGGAATGGTCAATATCTTCATGGTGGTCTTTTTCTTGGCACTCGGTTTTGCATGCTTGAATCCGCAATTTTTCGCAGCCTACCTTCTGTCGATTGCATTATTCGGCCTGTTCGCGGCCATCGATATGGCCAACGCGGGAGGATGTTGGGACAACGCCAAAAAAATCGTGGAAGTCGAGCTAAAAGAAAAAGGCACCCCCTTACACGCCTCTACCGTCGTGGGCGATTTGGTGGGTGATCCCTTCAAAGACACTTGTTCGGTGGCACTAAACCCGGTCATTAAGTTTACGACCTTGTTTGGCTTGTTAGCCGTGGAAATCGCAGTCAGTGCCGAGCGAATCGCGCCATGGTTGTCGGGATTGTTTCTTGCGATTGGTTTCTATTTCGTTTGGCGTTCTTTCTATAAAATGCGGATCCCAGAACAAGAAGGCAACTGGGGCACCAGCTAGAGACGCAGCAAACAAACCGAGCGCCAAAGGGGCACCTTTATTGTAGCCTGGGGCCAGTCCCTTCGACTCACCGGAAATCACGCGCCAACGGCGCAACCGTCATTTCCAACGCCAGTCATCCTCGGCAGACAGAACAGGCAAATCATTCCGCCTAAGCCAAACCAAGGCGTCCTCACTATCACGCAAATAAGCATCCCAAAAAGCCGTGCTTATAGCCAAAACAGCCGGGTGATGATGCTCTTGTCTTGGTCTTCCCATAAAAAAAGAACCCTCAGTAAAGGCATGGTGCTCTCCCCCCTCAAAAACCAGCTCGTATTTATCCCCGGACGGTAATGCTGGAAAAACCTGTAATCGATCGCTCGGTTTGGTATCAGTAAGCCCAAAAGGCACTCCATCTTCCGTCCCGGTCATAATCAGCCAGGGCAAGCTCGCTTTCCCAAACGAAAAATTCGGCTCACGTCCTTTAGCCGGACTAGGGCTCATTGGCAAAACCGCGCGCACCGCATCGTGCTTGACGGTGACAGGTCGCCGAGGGCCCCCGCCTTGCTCCCCACCAAATGCTTGGGTTGTTTTGGCTCCAAACGAATGGCCGGCCACACCAATCATGGTCGCATCAACGTGCCCATCAAAGGCCGGATGAATGCTGCCCGGTGCGTTCTCCAATAGCTCCAAAACCATGAGGATGTCGTCGATTCGATTTCGATATTGCTGAAGATTTGCAGCTTGCCTCAAGGTCTGCACAGCCTCTGGACCAGACTTGTCTCGTAAGATGGATCGATCACTTCCGGTGTGCTGAAGAAAAATGGTCACATAACCACGCGCCGACCAGTGACGCCCCAAATAGTTGGATCCCTCACGACTACCTCCCAAGCCATGACTAAACAAAATAACAGGCCCAGATATCTCCGACGGAAGAAACACGCGAAGCGGAAGATCTCTTTGATGGGGCCCTTCAAGGGACAGATCATGCGTTTTTGGCGCGGGCCCAGTCGCCAAGGGATCGTAAGGACCTTCCGAAGCACCCAAGGCTTGGCAACCACAGATAGTAAGCGTCGCAAAAAGTCGGGTCGGGTTCATCCTGTTAAAAAACGACGCTTATGACGAGTTGGTTACACCCTTGCTTTCATGAAGGGGCTTGATACAATAATTCTTTCGCGCTACAACCTTTTCTGGTCCTCCTGAAAACGGGCCTGGCCACCAACCACGGAGCCGAGCTGACCTTCCAGTCTTCCGGTGTTGTCCTGATCCGGAAAAGGAAGCGGAACCTTTCCGAGCGCCTTGCTCAAATCGGCGTACCGCTCCGACACCCATGAAGGCAGGTCGGTCCTTCGACGAAACCAGGGCGGCAACTCTCGCCGACGGAAATCAACCGGGCACATCAACACCGTAATGCGTGGCAGTGCACCTCGCCCCGCAAGCACAAAAAAGTCTTCAGCGGCTTCGTCTCCCATCGCCAAACAACCCATCGACATCGCGCGACCATGAATCATGATGTCCCCACCCAAGTTCTCTCGCCCATCCTCGCTGCCAAGACGTCGATCAGCACCGTTAGGATAATTGATCCTTAGCGACAGATGATAACGACTGTTCGGATTCAATGATTGGATTTTATAGATCCCTTCCGGCACCTGAAGGTCACCTTCCCGCAGCTTTGGTCCCAAACGTCCGCTTGCGGCTTGCACCGGATAAGACCGGATGAAGCACCACTCCTCGTTATCGTTGTTCCTGGCATAAACCTGAACCACCAATTCCGCCTTAATCACCACCCAAAGCAACTCCCGCCCGGGGTAAGCCACATCTGCCCCATGGAAAAACGGAGCCCACCGTTTATCCGCCCCAGCTCCATACTGCTCAAGACGCTGTTGCACCGTGTACCGAGCTTGCATATTCTGTGGATGACTCATCAGCAAAACGAGTAGACAGCCGAGCCAAATTCTTTCGCTAAGACGCTTTGTAATCTGCACTTCAAGGGTTGGTTGGCCGAGTGAAAGCTGGAATTTCTCTCACCCCGGCTGCTTTCAGCGCATCCATTACTTGCAAAATAATTTCAAACGGAGCTCGTCGATCAGCTTGCAATGCCAAAACGCGATCCGGATTTGCCTCACGCTGCTCCTGTACCGCAACAGCCAACTGATCGGTCGCAATCAGTTGGTCCCCTAAAAAAACCTCCTCGGCTTCCGTCACGAACACCACCAAAGGAGTCGTGGGCGACGCTGCTTCACTCGCGCTCGGTGATTCTGGAAGATTGATATTGATCTGAGGCTGTGGCGTACGAAACGTTGTGGTAACAATAAAGAAGATGAGCAAAATGGTCAAAATGTCGATGAGCGGAACAATCGAAATGACCGGGCTGCGACGCTGGCGCTGGTAAAACCTCATAAATCACCTTGGACTCTTGGGGGCTTCTTCATCAGCATAAAGCGAGGCCAAACTCCTCCCGGCCACCCCATGTTGCGCCACCGAAGACCCACCACTTGTCTGGGCACCGTAATCACTGGCCGGAAAGTATACCTGCATGTCAATAGCCATAGGAGAAGGCTCGGTTGGGTGGTTGAGATAGCATTTACTCAAAAGCTCATCAACTAGGCTCTCCATTTGAACGGCGTAGGTTTCGACCCGCTTCGAAAAGTATCCAAAAGCAACCAGACTAGGCATAGCGACCGCAAGCCCCATGATGGTGGTATGCAAAGCCTCAGAAATCCCACGGGCCACACCGAGAGGATCCGAGCCCACTCCATCCGGCCCAAGATTGCCAAACACCGTCACCAAACCAGAAACCGTTCCTAGCAAGCCCAAGAGCGGACTTAGGCCTACGGTGAGTTCCAATAAAACCAAGCCACGCTCAAGCCCCAAGGTCTCCTGGCGCGCCCGGGTTTGCACTGCTTCCACATTTTCAGCACGCGGCCAGCGCAGATTCTGCAACGCAACCCGGATGATCCTCCCCAAGGGACTGGGGTAAGCTCGCGCAAGCTTGGCCACATCATGAGGTTCTTGCCCAGGTGCGAGTCGGTGGATAGCCCGCTCCATCTCAGGTGGCATGACCCGACTTAAACGCAGCTCCATCCACCGGTGAAAAATCATTCCCAAAGAAAGAACCGAGCAGATCAGCAGAGGAATCATAAAAACCCCACCGCTTTGGAAAAACTGAAAAATGTCGGCAATAAAAAAAGTAGGCATGTTGTGTTGGTAACGTAAAACGTGTTCGGCTATAGAGAAAAACGAAAGGTATAGAGCAACTCCAGCTGCCCTCGATCAAGAGCGGCGGCCACATCAGCCGGGATTGCAGGGATTTCCGCCTCCAGAATCGCTTGGATCGAGACACTTTCAAGAGTGACTGTTGAGGTATTCGATACCACCCGAATCTGACTGGGACGCCCATCCACAGAGAGCGCGAAACGCAAGCGAAGCACACCCGGCTGAGCCAGGTCAATCCGACTCCGGATTAGCCTCTGCCAGCGCGAGCCAATGGCATCGCCCACCAGTCTTTGGTATTCACCTAGGGGCGTACCCACCGCAGCGACTGAGCCCGGCCCGATTTCTGTGACCCCACCCTCAGAAGCGGTTCGTTGACGCAGAAGCTGACTGTCTTGTGTCGCTGGAGGCGGCGGAGGGGTTGGTCGTGGCGTCGGAAGTGGAGTGGGCGCTGGAGTGGCCACTGGCTCAGGCCGAGGAGCGTCCGGCTCCAGAGGCGTCAGGGTCTCCGGCATATTAAACAAGCGCGCCTCTTCATAGACAGGAAGATCCGGCACTTCCACCACCTCCTCCGCCGGGGGCTCTGCCACTTCTTGCACGGGTTCCGAACGAACCGGTTCCACCGTGGGTGTTTCAGCGACTAGCGGAGCCTGCTGACTCGAGGCTTCATCTCCTAAACGTTGTTCTTGCTGATCAAGCTCCACATAATCCGGACGCTCTTCTCCGCTGAGCTGAGGCATCAGTGATTCTGCTTCTCGCGGTGGGATTTCTGAAGTCGCAACCGTATCACGATGCGATTCAAACAAAGCTTGCTCCGGCTTGCCTTCAGCTCCTTCGTCGGGCGTGCGAATGACCTGTCGTTCAGGCTCGGGCG
>DAIRSW010000131.1:0-7948 GCA_036804205.1 Verrucomicrobiia bacterium
GTTTTCGAGATCCAACTTTGCGGTCTTTGGGGAGCGATCATGCAAGGGCCGGCCCAGTGGAACCGTTGGCTGTTGGCTTTGCGCAGCGTGGCGGTGAAGCGATCGTGAGCGTGCAAAGCATTGTGTCACTTTCTTGACTTAACGGCAGCAGAACCAAGCGAGCAAGCCAGTGGGGGACAACCGGCCACCGGCTCCGAGAACGTTCGATGACAAAAGGTCGAATCATAAGAAGCATGACTTTCATGCAGGGGCGATAGATTGGATTTTCAAGAGGTTTAAAAATTTGCAATTTCCAACTAGCCAAAGTTCCTAGGATCTGCTTTTCTGCCGCCATGCCCAAGGTATATAATGGCATCGGAACTTGGCACCATGGCAGAGCCAATCGCATTGTCCGTCGTGACTACTGCGAGTTTTGTGGCAAACCCGGTGACTTGCAATCGTACGATACACGGCACTTTTTTGTTGTCGGATTCGTTCCACTGCTCCCTCTAGGGGCGCGCCGGGTCATTGATCATTGCCCGAAGTGCCAAGGATTTCGTTCCCTGCCCCTTGGCCAATGGAAGCGCGAAAAAGCCAACGCCACCAATGCCGCCCTAGCCGCCTTTCAAGCAAGCCCTGACGATGCTGAAGCCGCCCTCAACATCTGTCGGACACTGATCCAGTTTCAAGAGCGGACCATTTTCGCTCAAATTGCTCCGGCTCTCGAAAGCCGCTTTCAACACAATGCCAGCGTCCTTGACATGGCGGCTGCTGGGCACGCATCCTTTAATCGTCACGATCTGGCCGTCCAGTCCGCCGCGAGGGCTGTGGCACTAGAGCCCGCCAACACAAAGCTGCGCAATGCCCTTGCCATTTACCAAATGCGGGCCGGCTCTCCAGACGAAGCTGCGGTCACCCTCGCACAACTCTCCCCGGCCAACGCGACCGTGCGAAGCGGACTGGCTGGCTCGGAGAGCGCAGAGGCCCCGGCATCCGATCCGGGGATGCATCTTCTGCTCGCAGAAGCCTTTCAACATCAGGGCGAAAACGAGCGTGCGCTGGAGCAATTTGCCACCGCTTTCGCTATCTCCCCTGAACTCGAACAGGATGAATCACTCCGTAGCGCCCGCAATTTCTCGGTAAAAAACCGCGACCAATTGCGTCGGCGCAATTCGGCTTTTTTCGAGTCGGTTCGTAGTTCCGATGATCGGGCAGGCGGTTGGCGCTATTGGTGGCCGAACACCGTTGCCATGGCCGTGTGGCTCGTGTTGATCGGGGTAGCCGCCACTGTGTTCACGGCCCCGATGCGCCCGCGCCCGTTGCATCTTGTGAACGGTTTGCCAGTCTCGTATACCGTTACCATTTCGGATCAAAGCAAAGAACTCGCGCCTTACTCCAGGACGAGCATCACGCTCGCCCCAGAGGATCACGAGGTGACAGTGACTGGCGAAGGACTGGAGATCCCGCCCTCAAGCCTTGCTCTTGGCGATGTGGGGTTATTTCAAGACCGCGTGGAAATCATTAACCCGGATGGTGTGGCTCTCTTTATTGATCAACTCGCCCATTACCACACCGACATTAGTAAAGCGCCGCCGGACACATTCAAAATCCTTCAGCCGTCCACCTACCACAGTCTTCAAGGATTTACGCATGCATTCAAGGATCTGCCCACCACGGTCAACATCCGGTCTCGATCCGGGAGTTCAGCGACCAGACGTCATCTCGCTTTGGTAGACAGGGGGCCGTGGGACAACATTATTCTTCTGGTGGAACTTGAAGGCATCGAGCGGGCCGCCGAATATGCCCGCGCCTTGATCGATCGCATCGGTAATAACAACGACCAACGCCTCGCCTACATTGCAACCTCAACGGGTGAACCGGACGTGATCCGCACCTGGGTGCAACCGCACCTCGTAAAACGTGATCCGCTCGATATCGAACTGCACCGCGCCTGGCAAGACTATGCCCGCTATCATTTCCCTGACCACGATCTTCGAACAGAATATCGAAGTCTCGTTGATGCGGAGCCTGAAAACTCCGGACTTTTTTACCTGTGCGGTCGCGCTATCGGCGGCGAGAATGAGCAACTCTGGTTCGAGCGCGCCGCGGCGATGGATCCGCCCTCGGTAGACGCGCTTAACGGCCTTGCCTACAATGCTCTTCAGTTGGGTGATTACTCTGCTGCACTTCAGAATGCCCAGCGTGCGACGGCATTGCCCGGGGCGAACCAGCGCCACCATAGTGTCTTGCACATCTGCCTCGCCGCTACCGGCAATTGGAGTGACCTTGCCGATCAACTTGAATTAAACTCCGAGGGCGCTCTCGATAATCCTCAGGGCCTGGAGCGTCGAATCATCGCATTAGATCTCGCCGGTCGTGCCGATGAAGCCGATCAACTGGCGGCTGCCATTTTTGCCGAACTCGACCGACAAGACGGCAGCACCACTGAGGCTTGGAAAAAGCGTTACGCCGCTGTGCGCGCTTATCTCAAGGGGGATATGGTCACCTTCGCTGCGGACCCAGAGACGACCGGGCTTGAATTCGCAGCCGCAGTGACTCAAGGTGATCTTGCTGCGGCTACTAACGCGCTTGATGCCTACGAAGACGAGTCTTGGCAGAGTCATCTGCTTGTTTCCCTGCTGGCCGCAAGGCTCGGTGACGACACCGCAAGAACGGCGCACTTGGCGAAAGCCCGCGAAGACGCCTCTGCACCCCCTGCCCTCTTACAAATCCTGGACCCACACGCAGCCTGCGATCCTTCAACACTGGACTGGAGCCACGCCTTGCCGGACGATATTCGGATTGCGGCCGCGGTCCGTGCACGGCTCCGCCCTGATGAAGCCGCGACTTGGAAACTCGTCTTGATGAAGACCAATTTTGATCCGTTTTTTCCACACCGCTTTCTGGCTGAAGAATGAGGTGCACCCCTAGGGCACATCCCTACTCTGGCTCACTCTAAACTTGCACTTCTTCGGGGTTTAGTGGATTTGTTTAGGCTTGACAGACGTAAGTCTTGATAGTGCAAGGATACATATGGATAACATGAGATTTCAGGAGGCTGTTGATTTGATTCGGCAAACAGACAGGAGGTTTGATTCAGACGCCTACCACTTTGTCAAAGACGCCCTGGAGTTCACGCTGAAGAAAAAACGAAAAGGGGTGACCGGACCTGAACGGCATGTCTCTCCTCCTGAACTGCTCGACGGAATGCGCGAGTATGCTTTGCAGGAGTATGGCCCAATGGTTCCAACCGTTTTTGAGTTTTGGGGCGTGCAATCCACCCGCGACCTGGGAGCTTTAGTGTTTAATCTGATCAATATCGGCGCGTTTAAGCAGTCCAACGAAGATCGGCTGGAAGACTTTGTGGATGTCTTTGATTTTCGCGAAGCCTTCGTGGTTCCTTTTGAGCCCCGTAAGCCCGCGAAGAAAGAAAACTCTCCCCCGGCCACTCGTCCGGCGCTCTCTGTAAAAGAGCAGCCTCACCCACCCAAATAATGCAACCGTCCCTCGCTCTCTCGCTAGCGCTTCTTTTAACTATGCTACACCCCATATCCTCACGCTCCGAATCGTTGGACACCTCGCCTGCTAACAAAGCCGGCCTGGATTTTCCAGCATCAGACATCGTGGTTCGATACTTGCCAAACGGTTTAACGCTTTTGGTGAAAGAAGACCGTCGGGCGTCCGTGGCGAGTGTGCAGGTCTGGTGCGCTTCAGGCAGTATTCACGAAGGGAAATGGCTCGGGGCCGGGCTTTCGCATATTCTTGAACACATGCTTTTTAAAGGCACCGAAAATCGCGGGGCTGGTGCCATCGCGCAGGAAGTTGAGGAAGTGGGCGGCTACATCAACGCTTACACAAGCTTTGATCGCACCGTCTATTGGATCGATGTGCCCAGCGAAGGGGTGAGCAAGGCTCTGGAAGTTTTGACGGATGCCATGATGAACTCGGTGCTGCCAGAGGACGAGTATGTGAAAGAGCAAGAAGTGATCAGGCGCGAATTTGCGATGGGGTTCGATGATCCGGATCGCAACATATCGCGTTTGCTTTTTTCCACCGCGTTTTCGCATCACCCCTATTCCCTTCCGGTCATTGGACACTGGGATATTTATAATCAACTGAGCCGGGAAGACGTGATGGAATACTATCGCGCACGGTATATCCCGGATAATCTCCATTTTGTCGTGGTTGGCGACGTGAATGCCAAAGATCTCGCCGATCAGCTGGAAGAATTGACCAAGGACTTTACCAGAAAACCTTTGGTGCCGGTGTTGATCCCGTCCGAACCTCCACAGCTCGGAGCAAGAGAAAGACACGAAGAATTTCCGACCGATCTCACCCGCCTGGCGGTGGCTTGGAAAATTCCTGGCTTGACCGATCCGGACATGCCGGCCTTGGATGTGCTGGCGGTTATTTTGGGAGACGGACGTAGTTCCCGCTTGCATCAGGAGTTGCGCGAGAAAAAAGCTTTGGTGCATGAAGTCGGAGCTTTCAGCTACACACCTCCCGAGATCGGCTTGTTTGCTATTTCAGCTTTGCTTGATCCCGAGAATCGAGAGGCCACCATGGAAGAAATTTTGGCCTTGCCCGAGCGCTTAGCCGAGCAGCCCTTTACTGAGGCAGAGGTGCAACGTGCGGTCGCTCAGACCTTGTCGAGTCAACTTAACGGCCTCGCCACCATGCGAGGTCAAGCTTCGATGCTTGGAGGCGATTGGTTGTTAACCCGGAACACAGACTTCCGTAAGCAATATTTGGAGGCTATCAGTGCCGTTACCAAAGACGATGTGCAGCGGGTGGCAGAAAAATATCTCACTGAGTCCGGACGCACTGTGGTATCGCTCAACCCCACCGACAGTTTGGTAAGCACGGTCGAAGACCAGGCACTGGCCGATAGCATTCCAACGCGGCTCATCACCTTAGAAAACGGGCTTCGCGTGTTGCTGCGGCAGGATCGTTCGTTGCCACTAGTGACAATCTATTCAAGCTTTCGTGGTGGCGTGCTCGCCGAGACGCCCGAGACGAGCGGCATTAATTCTCTCATGGCCAGCACACTGATCAAAGGGACAGCAACCCGGTCAGCCGAGCAATTAGCGGTGGAGATCGAGAACCGCGGGGGATCTTTGAATGCTGCCTCTGGAAACAATACCGTGAGCGTGAGTGGCGCTGTTTTGGCTCCCGACTTGGCGCTTGGACTGGAGTTGGTTGCGGATGTTGTCAAGAACGCGAATTTTCCTGCTGAAGAAGTGGAAAGAGAGCGCGCTGCCCAACAGGGCGAGATTTTGCAAGAAGACGACCAGCCCTTAAGCCAAGCAAGCAATGCAATGCGTCGGCTGCTGTTCGGCAACCATCCCTATGCGTTGCGTTCGTCCGGTAGTCAGGAAAGCGTGGCACAACTCACGCGCGATCAACTCGTGGAGTTGCGCGATCGACTTTTGGTCGGGAACAACGGCGTGTTAGCAGTGTTTGGCGATATCGATGTCGCTGAGACTGAAACTTTGGTGCGCCAGCATTTTGGCGAGCTTCCGGCTGGCGAACTGGCTTTCGCCGAGGTGGCTCAGCCGGAGTTTGTTTCTGAGTCGGTTTTTGAAGAGGTGGCCACCGAGAAAAACCAAGCCATTTTAGTGTTTGGTTTTCCTAGTGCCTCCGTGGATGATCCAGACCGTCCAGCGTTGACTTTGATCGATCAAGCTAGCAGCGACATGGCCTCGCGGTTCTTTCTGAAAATTCGCGAAGAGATGGGTCTCGCATACTTTGTCGGGAGCACTTATCAGGCGGGGTTGGCCCCAGGATTTTTCGGGTTTTATGTTGGCACAGATCCTGACCGGCAAGACGAAGTTAAAGAAGCGATGTTGAACGAGATCCGGGAACTGGCGGAGGAAGGTTTAACCGAGGAAGAGCTGGTTCGAGCAAAAACCAAGTTTGCCGGTCGCAAACGGATCTCTGATCAAACGATGGACTCCCAAGCCATGCAGCAGTCGGTGAATGAAATTTTAGGGCTGGGCTACGCGCACGACGAGGCTTTTCTGGCCGAGGTGGAGGCGCTCACTCTGGAGGCGGTGCGTGAGGTGGCTCAACGCCGATTCCATGAGCAACCCATGGTGACCGTCCTGGTAAGTCCGAATTCCTCGACCGAGGCGGAGGAATAGAATCCACCCACCTCTCCGAGATCATGCAGGGAGTGACCGGGAGGCGTTTACTGGAGGCCTGGCTTTTGGGCGTGGGTTCCTGGGTGCTCCTTAGCCTGCTGGCGTGGGTCAAGCTTGGTAACCCACAGGCTTTGGCGACCGGCTTGATCTCTGGCGGACTGGTGCTCGCCCAGGCCTTATTCACTCAAGCACACGCATGGCCGCATCGTTTTCCGACTCTCGGAACACTTTCCGATGCGATCTTGCTGTGGTTCGCTGCGGCGCTATGGCTGTCTCTGGTGCTCGGATCCTTTTTGTGGCTTTGGACCGATGGCCCTACATGGTTCCTTGGCTCGCCCCATAATTTGGGTGACGCATCATTGCATGTCGGCCTTGCTGAATATTTGTCAAGGTGGCCCGATTTCTGGCCTGAAGCACCCTGGCTTAGCGGTGCTCCGCTCGGCTATCCCATGGGTATGAATTTGCTGCACGCACTTCTGATAGATTTGGGATGGGATGTGCGCGGTAGTTATATTTTGCTCGGATTAGCCGGGTCGCTTGCCTTGGGATTGGCGCTTTATTTCTGGGCTGGAGCCTGGGGACTTTTGGCCTTCCTCGGCGCGGGCGGACTAGTAGGTTGGAGTGAATTATCTTCCGCCAACTGGGGTGATCCGCAGAGTCAACTCGATTGGAAAGCGCTCTGGCATACACATTGGGTGACTCAGCGTGGACTTCTGTGGGCTTGGCCGGCCGGGCTTTGGGTCTTGGTGCAGCTGCGTGAATGGCAATTGAACCGGGGCTGCCCCAATGCGGCCGGGGTTGCTTTGGTTTGTGCGGTTATGCCGTTGTTTCACGCGCACAGCTGGCTTTTCCTTATGGGTTTAGTCACCTTTCATTTAGCAGTGAGGCGGAAACTGTGGAGACCGCTTAGCATGGTGTGGCTGAGCGGGGCTTTGGGAGGTGGTGCGTCCCTCACCCTGACGACGGGATTTTTTTATCCGCGGGATGACACTTTCGCTTTCCAACCGGGCTGGATGCAGGGTGAGGATGGCTGGTTGTATTGGTGGAATAACTTTGGCCTTTGGCTCCCACTGGCCTTGACCCTGGCACTCGTCACCAGCGTAGCACTTTTCTTTTGGTGGTTAAAGGCTCGGAGGCTGCCCATTTTAGGCTGGATCGGCGAGCTCCGCCAAACCGCCATGTTTTTGGTGCCTGGTATGCTCTGTCTGATTCTTTGCTTGCTGGTTCGCTTTGCACCGTGGGCTTGGGATAACACAAAGTTGATGGCCTGGTGCTATATCATCAGTATTCCTTGTCTGATCAGCGCTCTTTACGGGCAGAGACGAAGAATTATGGTGCTGATTTTTGGTGTGGCGCTTCTTTTCGGTGGGGGGATTCGCTCCACCTGGGGTGGGCATTTGTATGGAGGGCAGGGTTTTGAATGGACCGACCCAATTGCTATCAAGGAGCTTCAGAGCGTGCTTCAACAGGAAAAAAACGTTGAAAGGATTGCAGTTGCCCCCCATTACGCTCACCCGGCACTCCTGGCCGGCTATCCTGTGGTGCTTGGATATGAAGCGCATCTGTGGAGTCACGGCTTGGACTATAAGTGGCAACGGCAGCGTCTGCTGGATCTTCTGGGACAAGCAGATTGGCAAAGGGCAGCGGCGGAGCTCACGGTCAGCCATGTAGTCTGGGACCAGCACATGGAAACATGGCTCGCGGAACAGGGCTTGGAAGTTCAGAAGGCGGGGTGGAGTGAAAACCTGGTGGCGCGTGGAAGTTTTGGAGAATTATATCGCATCGCCCGCTAGGACAGTGTAAGTGAGGCTATGAGCGAAGTTTCT
>DAIRSW010000132.1:0-7891 GCA_036804205.1 Verrucomicrobiia bacterium
TGGCGCCTGCGTTTTTTTCGCCGATGCTGGTCGCGCTGCTTGGAGGGTTTGGCGTGTCATGCCTGCTACTGCGAGGTATGGAGGTGGTGGTTCTAGATCACTTCGGAGCCCTTTCGGCGCAGGGTTTGCGCGAGGGCTATTTTTGGCAGTGCCTCACGCATGTTTTCATTCCTAGTGGTTGGGCAAGCTGGGCGATACTGTTGGCGATCATCTTTTTCACCATGCGCGAGTTAGCTGCGGTGTTAGGACCTTTTCATTTGGTGGCTCTCCTGCTCGTCTCGACGTTTCTGCAAGGTTTGTTGGAGCTGGCCATCGATCCCCATGCTTATGTGCGTGGGCCATATATTCTCGCAGCAGTGGGTGCAGCATGTTGCGCCATGGTTTACCCTTCCTTCGCAATACGTTGGGAAGCGTCGCCTGGCTGGCTGAGGGAAAGCTTACACTCCGGTCACCTGGCCGGGTTGGCGTTGTTGGCGGCAATGGCTTGTGGGCTTGCCGGTCGCAGTGTCTGGGTCTGTGCGCCATCAGTGGTGGTAGTTTCGATGGTGGCTTACGTCTATCTAAGGCTGCTTGGGCTCGGTGAAGCGACCGCTTGGGAAAAACACCGAGCAAGAGCACGATTGCGCCGCGCCGCGCTTTTTCACATGCCTTATCGGGAGTTTCTGTCGCGCGAGCTCGACCCGGTTTTGGAAAGGCTTCATGACGTGGGCCGCAAAGGCCTTAATGCCAGGGATCGAGAAGTGTTGCGCATCGCCCAAGCTCGAACCACTGTGGCTGGGGACGACAAAGCATAGTCATTCAGAGAACGA
Organism: Verrucomicrobiia bacterium; assembly: GCA_036804205.1. GTDB lineage: Bacteria > Verrucomicrobiota > Verrucomicrobiia > Chthoniobacterales > CALDSX01 > DAIRSW01. The sequence continues at coordinate 810 of DAIRSW010000132.1, forward strand.
AACGGCGTCGTCGTAGCCCCACTATTTTAAGACTAATGTAAGCAGGAGTACCGAATGAAGCGCTGGTGGCAGTATTTTAAGGAGAGGTTCCCTTTGCTAAAAAATGGGCTGCTCATTGTCTTTTTCAGCACGGCTGCGGTCAGTTACTCACGGATGTTACGAGGCGAGGCAGGTTGGCCGAGCGGAGAAGCCATACTCGTGGCTTTTGTTTGCTCGTTCATGGCGTTTTTGCATCTGCGGATTGCCGATGAATTTAAGGATCATGCAGAGGATTTGCGCTGGCGGCCTTATCGTCCGGTGCCTCGCGGTCTGGTGAAGCTGAGGGAGCTGGCGGTTTTGGCTTTGGCTGGGGCGGCTTTTCAAACTGTGGTGGTGATCTCCTTCGAGCCTTGGATTCTGTGGGTTCTGGGTTTGCAATGGCTCTTCTTCTTGGCGATGTCGCTTGAGTTCGGCGTGGGCACCTGGCTTCGGCAACGACCGGTTGCTTATTTAATGAGTCACATGGCAATCATGCCACTAATCGATTTGGTCGCCACCGCGTGCGATTGGGCTCCGGGAATGCCGCCGGGTGGTTTGGAAGTTTTTCTGGCAGTAAGTTTTGCCAACGGCTTAGTGATCGAGTTAGGACGTAAAATCCGCTCTCCTGAGGATGAGGAGGACGGGGTGCAAACCTACAGTCGATTGTGGGGACTCGGACGTGCCAGCGGCAGCTGGCTTGCCGCTTTGACATTAACCTGGGTGCTGGCAGTGTGGGCGGCTTCGCAGATAGGCCATGGTTTGCCAGTGGGTTTGTTTTTGTTGGTCTGGCTGGTTATCGGAGGGTTTGTGGTGCGATGTTTTCTTCGGTCGCTGAGTCCCAAGAGCGGGGAGTGGCTCGAAACTTTTTCCGGCCTGTGGACCTTGGCCCTTTACGGAGCGTTAGGTTGGTGGCCGATCTTTTCGAGATAAAAAAGACCAGCCGGATGCGGCTGGTCTTTATTTGTAAAATTTGGGTAAGCCCTTTAAGGATTTACGAAAACTTGCTCCACGGATGGATCAACCACTAAAGCTCCGCGAGGGATGCCACGCACGTCGATAATGTTGTGCGGACGATAAGGGCTTCTTACAAAACCACGTTGGCGTGTATGGGATCCGGTCGGATACAACGTCCCAGGTGAGTAGTAACCTCCTTTTAAAGCCTGGCTGTGATAGCGCCGATCGTAGTCGCGATAGTAGGCGGGAGGACGATCGTAGTAGTTCGTGCGACTGCCTTCTCCCACTAAAGCACCGAGCAGTGCTCCGACACCTGCACCGATGCCAGCTCCGCGAAGCGTTGTGCTTGCTTGGGGATTAACCAGGTTGCCGATGACAGCGCCAGCCGTCGCGCCATAGAGCGCACCACGGCCCTCTGGTGTGTAGCAGCTCGTGGTGGAGAGAGTTATGGCGGCAACACCCACAAGACCTGCGAGTCGGCTGGTGTAGCCAATAAAGGATTGGTTTTTCATAGTGGTGGAACTGTAGTTTGATATTGAGAGTTTGACCTGGCAAAGTCAGAATTATTCATTTTTTCGACGATTTAAAAAATCTTTGGGTTGCTCCATGGCAATTTTATAAATACTACCATGTTATGGAAACCAAGCAACCGCAGGATGATCCGCAACAACACGCCCGGGTCGAAATGAGCGCGCCTTCGTGGTCTGCCATCTTTACCCTGGCGCTGGCACTGGTGGTGTTTGCAGGTGTCGCCTGGACCTTGCATCACGACCGACAATCGCGAAAGGAGCTCGAATCTGTTGAGATCACTTGGTATGCAGCTGGCTTTGAGGATGCGCCGCGCACACTCGAAGCACCAGTAAACGATTAAATTGATGACAAGATTCGTAGCTTGCATCTGCTCATGAAGCTGTCTAGCTTCGATCCATCGTGCGAGCCGACGGAGCCTGCATTAAACAATATTGATCATCTTATATGAGCTCTCCTGAATACGTCTTGCAGATGGAAGGAGTCACCCATAGCTACGGCCAGAAAATGGCTTTGCAGGGGGTGGACTTTGGAATTCATCCCGGAGAAATCTTTGGATTGCTTGGTCCAAACGGCGGGGGCAAAACCACGCTTTGTCGCATGGTAAGCACCTTGCTGAAACCGAAGGGTGGTCAGATCTCCTTTCTTGGCAGCGATTTGTGGAGCAAGGTGAAGGAGCTTCGGAAAAGGTTAGGAGTGGTCTTTCAAACTTCCAGCCTGGACTACCGCCTCACGGTCATGGAGAATCTTAAGCTTCAAGGGCATTTGCATGGAATACGAGGCATTGAACTTGAAGACCAAATTGCTCGGTTGCTCGTGCGCTTTCGCTTGACTGACCGGCGCGATGATTTGGTGATCAATCTTTCAGGCGGCCTGCGTCGCCGGGTCGAGGTGGCGAAAGCATTTATTCATCAGCCGGATTTTTTACTCCTGGACGAGCCCTCCACGGGTCTCGATCCTGGAGCCAGGGTCGACCTGTGGGACATTGTGCAACGCTTGCGTCGAGACCATGGAGTTACAGTTTTTTTGACCACACATCTAATTGATGAGGCCGATCGCTGCGATCGCGTGGCCATTATTCATCGAGGGAAAATGGTGGCCATGGGTGCTCCCGAGGCACTGAAAGCTGAGGTAGGAAACGATGTGCTCACCGCAACAACACGAGACCCGGAGGAACTTGCTCAGGGCATCGCCACCAAGTTTAATGTGGAAGTTTTTGTGCTGGATGAAAAGGTGCGCCTGGGAATTGACGATGGCGAAGCATTCGCGACCAAGCTGATCGAAGAGTTCGGTAATTCCATCGATACAATCACGATTGGGAAACCGACTTTGGAGGATGTTTTTATTGGCCGCACCGGATTGCGATTTGGAGAAGAAGTCGAGGAATAGATGCTTTCATCAAAACACTAACGAGACAGTATGCGTTTCTTTTTTCCTTTCTGCACTTTAGTCAGTCGCGAGTTAATCCGTTTCTTTCGGCAGCCCCTTCGATTGGCCGGGTTGATACTTACACCCTTCCTTTATTGCATCGTGGTCAGTGCAGGAATTGGCAATACCCTCACCTACGATGCTTTGCCTGACCAAGTGACTTATGGCGCCTTCACGTTTCCGGGCATCATGATTCTTTTGGTTTTTTATTCGGCGATTTTTAGTCCGGTCTCCACGGTGGAGGATCGTAAGGAGGGATTCTTGCAATCCATTCTCAGTGCCCCTATCAGCCCGGCTAGTTTGGTTTTTGCTAAGATTTTTGCAGCGAGTTTGTTGGCTTTGGTTCAGACGACCTTGATGTTGGGACTGGCACCGCTCTTAGGCATCCCTCTTCCCTGGAATTCCATCGGAATGATCGTGGCGGTAGTTGGTTTAGTTGCCATTGGCTTTGCGGGTCTCGGCTTTGTGATCGCTTGGTTATCCGACTCGGTCCACAGCTTTCAGGTTGTCGCCCACATTTTCATTATCCCGCTGTGGTTGTTGGCCGGGGCCATCGTTCCCTTGCCTGCTGAGAGTTGGATCAACGTTATCAATTACGTGAATCCAATGTTTTACGCAGTGGCCGCTGTGCAGACGGCGTTTTATCCAGATTTGTTGGAACAAAGCATCACTCTAGATTTCCAACAAACCATGATCGGCTGCGGCGTGTTCGCTGTGGCAACTTTTTTGGCGGGCTATATCCTGCTGCTCAGCCGCACGCGCTTTGCTGCCCATTAAACAAATGCCGGACGCCCGCTTCAGGGCGCTGTGCCGGAGCCCTAAGAGCCACGCGATATTCCGTCTTGCTTGAGAGGTGGTTTATCTGTTATTGTAGATACATGCCAAACGGCGGATACCAAATCATCTTTAATGCGCTGAGCAGTTCAGAAATGACGAGCCTCCCGGTGGATATGCAGTTAACTTTGCTCAACAAGTTCCACGTAGACGCCGAAGAGCTGGCCCGCTTAAAAGACGAGCAGCCGAGTGAGTTCGCTGCGGTGGAACGTGAAGGAAGAAAACTGTTTCGCTATCGGGCCGGCGACTATCGCATCTACTTTGAGCCAACCTCGGAAGGTCTACTAGTTCATCGCGTGTTACACCGCAACACGATCCGAGACTTTTTGTTTCGATCAAAACTCCCCACTCCCGAGGACGATGAACTGGGAGAGCCAACCGCGGTTTGGAAGCTGATTGAGGAGGGCGAACGCTCCGGACAAGCCAAATGAATATCAGGTCGGAAGAATGCTTGAAAAGGCATCGTTGGAGGAGTGCTGCGGTCACCGTGCTCATGGTCGTCGCCGCACACGTTGCTCTCGCCGCCTTAATTTTGTCGCAGACCGCTAAAGAATTTCTCCCACGCGCCAACCAACCCTACGTGGAAGCCACCCCTGTGCCAACACCGCCATTCACTTATCGTGAATACCGGACGGTTGACACGGAAACGGGAGAGCAACTTCATGTGCAGGAATACACCATGAGTACAAAGTTTGCGCTTGAAAGTGGCTTGCTCGATCTCGTGGAGGAGGATGATTCGCTTTGAGAGAAGCTATTCTACCCGGACTAATCGATGACCAGGCTCCAACCGGCGAGGATTGGCTGAAAACCTGGGTGGACGACGAAGCCTCCCGCTGCCGGGCCTTTCCGGTTGCTGGACGTCAAGTCTTCATGGCGCATGCGGGAGTTACAGTGCTGCCGCGAGTGGTCAGCGACGCGGTGGTTCACTACACCGAGCAGTGTTCACGGCAGCATCAAGAGTTCGGAGGTGTTCTTAAGGATGTCGAAGCAACACGGTCGGCAGCAGCAAGGCTTCTGGGAGGTTCTTCGCACGAATATGCCTTGATAGGGCCGACCTCGTTGGGGTTAAGTTTGGTCGCCAACGGTCTGAGCTGGAAGCAGGGAGACGAAATTATTTGTTATCGTGACGACTACCCGGCTAACGTTTATCCTTGGATGAATCTTGAAAAGCGGGGAGTGGTTGTTCGCTACATTGATCCGCCGGAATTCGGACGAATCACCCCAGAAAGCGTCTTTGCAGTGCTTACAGCGCAAACCAAATTGGTGGCCCTTGCCTCCTGCCATTTTCTTTCCGGTTGGTTGTTGGATGTCGAAACCATTGGCGTGGAGTTGCGCAAGCGGGGTATTTTGTTTTGCTTGGACGCAATACAAACCATTGGAGCCATGCCAACCTCCGTTGAGTATGTCGATTTTCTGAGCGCTGATGCACACAAATGGATGCTTGGGCCTCTGACTGCGGGCGTGTTTTTTGTTCGCAAAGAGCGCTTCGCGGAGCTGCAGCCAACATTAATTGGTGCATGGAATGGGATAGCTCCGGATTTTGTTACTCAGGATACACTAAGATTCCCCGAATCCGGTCAACGGTATGAGCCTGGCGTGTTAAATGTGGCGGGAATCTACGGTATGGCTGCAGCTTGGAAGATGTTTGAAAAGATCGGAATACCTCAGGTGACTGATCGGATCCAGCAGCTTCGATCTTATCTGCGCGAGGGATTGGTTGAACGCGGCTTTATCTGCGCTGGGCCAAGCAATGCCGCGGATAGCTCGGGGATTCTAGCTTGCCAGACCAACATCCGGTCCATGGGTGAAATCTTCCGCTTACTAGAAGAGGCTGGGATTATCGCGTCACACCGCAAAGACCGATCCGGTCAGGAGTGGGTTAGGTTTTCCCCGCACTTTTACAATACCCAGGCGGAAGTCGACCGGATTTTTGAAGTGCTAGACCAGGTCCTTCTCCAGTAAAGTCGGAGTGCAATTCCCGGTGTGCTGAAACTCAGCGTGCCTGCAGGATCGCTTGGCCTTCGGTGAGGTCGGCTTTCTGTAAGCGCCCGAGCATCTTGATTTCTTGATCCAGTGCTGACCAAAGGTTCCCGAAGAAATAGCCCTCAAGCAGCTGCATGAGCAGGCCAGGAATTTTGAGCCGTCCAAACCCGCCGCTCTGGAGTTTGGCGGAAACTGCGTCCTGTTCGGATTGGATCGTGTAGGATGCACTGAGATAGTAAGGCAAGCCGTTTACGGTACGTTTGCTAAAGACCGTGATTTCATCCTCGTCCAACTTCGCAAGTACTAGTGGGGTATCGAACTCGATAGTAAAAATCTCTTGAGGCCTGCTACGCACCCGGGCACCGAGGTAGTGGTTAAGCATTTCTTCGGTGACAGTCAGCGTGGAAACAGCTTGAGTTAGAACAAGATTTTCCAAAGACGTCCCAAGGGTGCTGCCAATAAAGTCTTCGTTTTGAGGCGATGGTTCCGGGGTGTTGGGGGGCAAAGCCATCAAGATAAGTGCGGCAAGGATTGCGCCGAAAAGAACGGCTCGGCTCAGCCCGATGAATACATACCGGGCAATAGGCTCCTTAGGCTGAAGCATCCTTCGAACGGACTCAGCCTCTTTTGCTTTGGCCTGTTCACTTTGCTTGGGCAAAACGGACCTATCAAGTTTGTGTCCACAGCTATGGCAGTAAACTCGCTCCAGTTCGTTTTCATACTGGCAGCTTGGACACATCAAAGATTTCACGCTCATAAAATTTAAAAAATCAGCCCGTTATTCGCGAACTTCTTCAACTAATTCAAAAAGCGCGGAGCATTGCAACTATTAAGCTTTGTGGTTTGGAAAGTCCGGGATCAGTCCACTCAAAAATGGTGTTGGGCAGCAGTTCTTAAGTCGTTTTGGGAGAGGAAGTTGTGCCGCTTCCACTGCCACCAGAAGTTGATGGCGTGCTCGATGAACTTTTTTCGGATGAACCCGTGCTGCTAGTGCTCGATTGCTCTTTTTTGGCAGATTCTTTATAGGAAGAGCTTCTGTAGTCGGTAATGTAAAAACCGCTCCCCTTAAAAATCAGACCGGCTCCTGCGCCGAGCAACCTCTTAATTTCACCCGACTCCCAACCCTTCTCGGATTGGCAGTGCGACTCTGGGCAAGTTTTGAGAGGATCGTCCTTCATGGATTGAAAGAGTTCAAAGGTCTTGCCGCATTTCTGACAGGAGTATTCGTAAGTAGGCATAGATTTAACAAGGGGAATAAAGCTGAACGAATTTCTGCCTCTGGCAAGTGCTAGCAACTCTGTTTTGGTTCAGCGTCAATTGGAAAAAGCGAGTTGAGG
>DAIRSW010000133.1:0-7819 GCA_036804205.1 Verrucomicrobiia bacterium
AAGAATCTGCTGAGTCGCTCATGGCTGGAAAAAAAAAGGTTAGCCGGCTGTGGCAGCTTCGATTTCTGCCTCAATGGGAATTTTGCCGTTAAACGCGATAATAGAAAACTTGCCCGGCTGATCTTCTCTCTCGGTCATTTTTACCGTGCCACCGGCCGCTTCGGTGAGCACGATTCCGGCGGCCACGTCCCAAAGGCTGATTCCGCTTTCGATAAAGGCATCCAAGCGTCCGCTGGCCACATAAGCCATATCTAGGGCGGCGCTGCCCATCAACCGGCATTTACGGACTTTTTGAACCATGTGCTCGAGCACGGGTAATCCCTTAACGATGGACGTTTTTGTTTTTGCAAAGCCGGTGGCAATAACGCACTCGGAAAGCTGGGTGGTGGGGGTCACGGCAATGGGTTTGCCGTTGAGCAAAGCCGGTTGACCGGCGTCGACGGTCCAAAGTTCGTCACGCATGGGGTCGTAGATGACCCCGACTTTGAGCACGCTTTGATGCCGCGCTGCGATCGAGATACAAAAATGCGGAATGCTATGAAAATAATTCACAGTGCCATCAATCGGATCGATGATCCATTGCCAAGGGCTATTTTGGTCGCCGCTAATGCCTTCTTCTCCAAAAATGGCGTGGTCAGGGAAGCTTGCAAGAATCAAGTCGGTAATCAAGTCCTGCGTAGTGCGATCGAGCTCAAGTTTGATGTCGTACTGGCTTGCTTCGTCGACATGCAATTTTTGGCCGAAGTGTTCACGCAGATAGGTGCCAGCTTTCTGGGCCGCCTCAATTGCGACTTGGAGTTCTTGAGTCATCATCACCTTTTGCATAGTGCCGAGGCCCTGCTCTGGCAACTTGCAATGCAAGGGATTTAGGCTTTTTCCGGCATAACGAGTACGACCTCGGCGCAGCGCGAGCATAGACCCGGATGCTCGGAGTGAGAACCCACATCAGACCTATGGCGCCAGCAACGTTCGCAACGCTCCAGGCTGGTGCGTTCGGCTTCCACTTTCCATTCTGGGCCTTCGACCAACTCAAGCTCGGCCACCATTAGGAATTCGAGAATGGCCTCAGCATGTTCTTTGGCCCAGCTTCTTAAGCTTGGTTCCGGACATTTTACGGTGAGCTTGGCTTCTAGAGATTTGCCGATCACTTTGGCTTGACGCAACGCTTCCAAAGCAGGTCCGGCTTCGGTTCGAAGGCGGAGCAGCAGAGTAAACAAGTCGGTGTTAGCCTCATCCCGCTTTTCTGGATCGGCTTGGGCAAATTCTTCCACATGCACAGACCGGCCATGCCGAATTCGCCATGCTTCATCGGCGGTGAAGGCCAGAATCGGGGCCAGTAGCCGGGTGACGACGTCGAAAATCTCATGCATTACCGTTTGGGTGGACCGACGGTGCGGGTGGTCAACGGCATCGCAGTAAAGCCGGTCTTTGGTAAGATCCACGTAAATACTGCTGAGTTCGTTGCAGAAAAAATTGTTGAGCAGAGTGTAAACGCGCTGAAACAGAAGCTGGTCATAGGCGTGACGGCATTGCTCGGTCAGATCTTGCAGCAGGTGTAACATCCACCGATCAACCGGGGTCAAGTTTTCCCTGGCCACAGTGTGGGTTTGCGGGTCGAAGTCGTTGAGGTTGCCGAGAAGGATGCGTAGGGAGTTGCGCCAGCGCCGGTAAGTTTCGTTGAGTTGCCCAAAAACTTCTTCGCCAAACGGCACTTCATTGGTGAACCCGACGCTACTCACCCACATCCGCACCAGGTCTGCGCCGTATTTGCCGACAAAATGTTCTGCGGAGGTTGGCTTTTGGTAGCCGCCTGATTTAGAAAATTTCTTGCCGTCTTTGTCTACCACGAAGCCGTGGGTGAGCACGCTGCGAAATGGGGCTTCCCCGGTCAAGGCCAGGGAGGTGAGCAAAGAACTCTGAAACCATCCGCGATGTTGATCGGTGGCTTCTAGATAAAGATCAGCCGGAAAACTTAGCTCGGGATGCTGCCGAAGCACCGCAGCGTGACTCACCCCTGAATCAATCCACACATCCAGAGTGTCTAAGCGTCGGGTGGTGCCATTTGGTAGTTTTAAGAGCTTGATCCATTCGGCGTCGTCTTTTTGGAACCAGGCGTCACTCCCTTCTCTTGCGAATACCGCGGCCACCTCGCGGATGAGTTTGGGGTCCAGTAGTGGTTCTCCGTCCGGGTTGTAGAAGATGGGCAAGGGCACGCCCCAAGTGCGTTGCCGAGAGATGCACCAGTCCGGTCGGGTTTCAACGGCGGAGTGGATGCGGTTGGCGGAAGTGTCAGGAATCCAAGCAACCTCCGAGATGGCATGGTAAGCTTTGGTTTTGATGTCGTCCAGGCGAATAAAAAATTGTTCGACCGACCGGAAGACCACCGGTGTTTTGGAGCGCCAGCAGTGTGGGTAAGTATGATGATAGTCTTCGGTGGCCAGAAGTGCATTTTTGCTGCGCAAAAGCTCGATCACATTTTTGTTGGCGTCGAAAACATACAGGCCAACCAGCTCAGGCACCCCGCATTCTTCGGTGAAACGTCCATGATCGTCGACCGGCGATAGCAGCTGTAATTTTTGTTGAAGGCCCAACTGGTAGTCATCGGCTCCGTGGCCTGGGGCGATGTGTACGCAACCAGTCCCGGTTTTCATGGTGACAAAGTCCGCGTTATGGATGCTGGCGGTCCGGTCGAGGAAAGGATGGCGGGCGGTGAATTGGGTGAGGTCTTGGCCGGCGACTTGCAGTTTGGGTTTGCCTTTGGCGGTGAGGCCGGTCGCTTTTTCAAAGGCGGGCATCAAGGCCTTGGCTAGGATTAGCAGTTGTTCGTTTTGGTCTGCGTCGACAAAAATCTGGGCTGCATAAGTTTCTGACGGATGAACGGCAATGGCTACGTTTGCCGGAAGAGTCCATGGGGTGGTGGTCCAGATCACCACCGAGGCATCTTTGAGCTTGGGATCTTGAGGGTTTTCCAGGTGGAACGGCACAAAGACCGAAGGAGAAACATGGTCTTCGTATTCGACTTCGGCTTCGGCGAGGGCGGTTTGGGCGCCAGTACTCCAGTAGACCGGGCGTTTGGAGCGGTAAACGAGTTTGTTTTCCACAAAACCAGCGAAGGCCCGCACGATCTCGGCCTCGTATTCTGGTTGCATGGTGAGGTAAGGATGATTCCAGTCGCCAAGAACGCCGAGGCGTTGAAATTGTTTTTTCTGTACGCCGATGAAGTGCTCGGCTAGCTCGGCTGATTTTTTCCGTACTTCGATTGGGCTTAAGCGTTTGCTTTCTTTGACGACTTTAAACTCGATAGGCAAGCCGTGACAATCCCAGCCTGGAACGAAGGGTGCGGAAAAGCCGCTCATGCTTCGAGATTTCACCACAAAGTCTTTGAGCACTTTATTAAGTGCGGTGCCCATGTGGACATCGCCATTCGCAAAAGGGGGGCCGTCGTGGAGGATAAAGCGTGGTCGCCCCTGACGTGCTTCCTGGATTTGCTGGTAAAGATTTTCTTCTGTCCAAGCTTCAACCATCTCCGGCTCGCGGGTGGTGAGATTGGCTTTCATGGGAAAGCTGGTTTGTGGGAGTAGGACGGTGTCTTTGTAATTCATAGCGCGGTGCCGTATGGGTCTGCGATTCGGGTAGGAGTTTCATCCATGCCACGGGCAAGGTGCGCAAGGCATTATAGGCAGAATTTCGTTGCGTTCTAAACGAAACGAAACTAACCAGGGGCCATTCGGATTATGAAGATTCCTTTACATGTGTTCGAGAGGATTCCTGGCGCCCCACTATTTTGGAGCACTTTCGGGGCGCTATCGATAACTTTGTTGTTGCTATTGCAGCATTACGCCGGAATCCCATTTTCGACTTCCACCACGTTAATGGTTGAAAAGGTCAAGGAACGGGAGCAGGACCATGAGTTCCAATATCGGCTCTCTCAACCGTTGCAGCCTTTTGCTGCACAGCATAGCCGACTGATTGACGACCAGGGGCATGAGCTTGTTTGGACTCGAAGCCGTGATCCTGTGCAGCAGCATGGCGGCGGGTTTTTCACGGTTCGGGAAAATGTCATTCACTTTTCCACCATCGACAATCAGCCTCCCAGCGGTGTTTTGACACTTAAACATGCTTTTCCGGTAGGTGTTCCTCTGCTTGTTTTTTCCCTCGCCGTTTCTTTATTAGCTATCTTTGCCACTTCTCATAACTCCAAAGCGACGTCTTCGTTCCTGGGTATCAAGCATTATTTTAAAGAGCATCCGTCACGTTTTATTGTGCTGTGGTGTCTCGGTCTTTCCATTTTGCTCCTCCGCACTTGGCCGCGTTTGATGATGCCGGATGTTTGGAATGAAGACGGCACTATTCACTTGGCTCAGTTTTGGGATAACCCTTGGGGAACACTGTTCAATAATACCTCTGGTTATCTGATTTTGGTGCCTCGATTGGTGTCTGCCATATCGACTAGCCTTTCGCTACTGCACTATCCGCTGATCAGCATTGGCTTAGCACACGTGTTAATTGCAGCAGTCTTTGTTTTTGTGGCTACCTCGCCTTCCTATTTGAAGGGCGGAGTATTCTTAGGATTGAGTATTTTCCTGGTGCCGTTGAATACAGAGGTTTTCGGCTTGCCACTTTACCTTTTTTGGTGGCTTGCCATTTGTCATTTCGTTTTGGTTTTTTGGAAAGGTCCCGAAACCCACTTTACTTTGCGGTTTGTCGTCTTGCTTTTGGCCTCTCTGAGTTCCCCGGTGTGCCTTATTGCATTGCCCTTTATGTGGGGACGAGCTGTCATCTTTCGATCGTCACCTAGGGAAATCGCCTTGGTATTTTGTGCGACCTTTTGGGCTGGGCTTCAAGCGTTAACCATCTACTTTTTTTCAGAGGATGGAGAGCGCTTGCAGTTCACACTCGAGAACCTCGTTTATGTTGTTGAGAAGTTCTTTGGTTTGTACGTGGGTAGCTTGTATCTCACCGATCATCTATTGTTATCGGGAGTCGTGCTCGGTGCCATCCTTTGTGGCGCCTTCTTGCTTCTCCTGATAAAATATCGCATCTGCCAAAACACGGTCGTGCTGGGGGCGTTACTGCTTCTTTTGGGACTTACCATCGCCATCTCTATTCGAAGGGCTCCGATGGATCTCATTGATCCTTTCGCTAATGCTCCTCGCTACTTCTTCTTCCCCTACATTCTGCTTTCCTGGAGCTTGCTTACAATTTTTAGCATGCGCGAGATCCATGGTGTATTTAGAGTTCTAGCCGTCTGCGCACTCCTCTTAACAATCCCCAACACGTTTTCTCGTCTTTGGAGGTCTCACATGCCTCGGTACTGGTCCGAGCATCTCCACAGTGCTACCGCCTTTGAAACCTACCGATTTCCGATTCAAGAGGATGGGTCACACGTCCATAGTTGGGAGCTTCCTTTAAGCCGAGAGAGAGCAAAGCAACTGGTTCTGCACGACACTGATCAACCGACGTTCCCCTATAGAGTCATCCCCGGTCGGCGGCTGGATGAATTACCCGTGACGCTCATTAGCCTGGAACAGATAGAGTTATCTGAGTGGTCGGGAGCTGTGACCCCCGCAGCATTATTCGGAGGGTTTGTGGAGACACATAAACTCCAGGTGCGCAGTAGTTGGAATATTCCAAGCAACCAACAAGGAGTAGTCCGGATCAGTATGAAACGAGGGGATGCCGTGGCCTTCGCTCGTGGCAATCCCGGCTCGCAACAAAAGATCGTGATAGAAAATTATGAAGAGATGTTTCTTCCTTACCCGTCGGAGGAGCGCACCTGGCAGATCTTGGTTTTTGATAACCTCAATTTGCCCGATGAGTTCACCGTGATTTTTGTGGATGAAGGCAGCCATCCAGACGAATGGTCTGCGATTGCCGTGGCTCCTTAGAGCGTTTTTATTTGATCTCGACTCCGAATGATGAGTTGAAGCGAACCGCGATGCTCGCTTGCGGGGCCCGAGACCTCAATGGTTTTTCCCACCATTTCGAGAAGCTCCTCTTTAGTAAACGCTGTGTCTACCTTAAACAAAACGCCCGATACCGAAAGACGGTAGTCATCCGTGAAGTTTAAATAATCGATAGTGCGGGTGGTGTTTTCCGACACTCTGAGCACCCGTCCTTGTATGCGTATGTTTTGGCCCAAATACGAGCGAATCTCATCCAGCTGGGTCGGCTGAAAGAGCGGCCAGTCGACTGCCGAGGACGCTATAGCTTCAACAGATGCTTCCTCTTGAGCCACCGTCGCTTCTATGGACTCCTCAACAGGTTCAACACGTTCGACACCCTCGGGAGTCGTCTCTTCCATTGTGGAGATGCCGGGCTGCGATTCGGGCTCGGGAAAGATTAAGGACCAGGCAAACCATCCGGTGACCGCAAGAATGGTGCAGCCGGCCAGCAGTGCGAGCCAATGTTTTTTTGCGTTTCCGGAGGCTCCGTTTGGCTCGGGTGCCAGGGCCAAGCTTGGCACGGTTTGGTCGATGTTTTTCAGGTCTACCAAGGCTTGGTGAGCGGTGGCAGGGCGGTCCTCCGGACGAACTGCCATGAGGCGCGAGACCCAAAACGAAAACCGGCCAGGCAAATCCGGACGCAATTGCTGCAGAGGCGGATAGCTGGGATGCATGTGAGAAACGATAAGCTCTGAAATGGTATCTCCTTCAAACGCGGAATGGCCTACAGCGGCTTCGTAAAGAACCGAGCCGAGAGAATAAAGGTCGGTGCGAGCGTCTAAAGGGCGGCGGTCAAATTGCTCGGGAGCCATGTTATGGATGGATCCATAGATCCCCGCGCCATGATCCATGGTTTGGGTGGTCGGGGTGGGACTATGTTTGGCTAAGCCAAAGTCCAAAAGCTTGACCTGAAGATCTCCGGACTCCAGCCAGCTGAGCATGATGTTTCCCGGCTTGAGGTCGCGATGTAGAAGGTCCAAGCGATGCGCGGCCACCAGTCCGGCCAAAGCTTGGCGAGCCAGCAGCATGACATCTTCCGCGGGCAACGGGCCGTGTTCTTGCAGGTGAGCTTGTAGAGTTTGGCCCTCCAGATATTCCATAACCAAAAATGGACCATGCTCGCTGATTCCAAGGTCGTAGACATTCACGACGTTGGGATGATTGAGGGCGGCGAGATGCAAGGCTTCTTGCTGGAGCTTCTCCAGTTGCTCGGGTTCTTGCAGAAGTTCCTCCTGTAAAAACTTAAGGGCCACCCGACGCTTGAGGTGCGAGTCGATGGCCCGATACACCCGACCTGTCCCGCCCTCGCCTAGGTGGGCTTCAATGGAAAACCGCTCTTGAGTTGCCGTGGCCACGATAAGAAAAAGACGTTACGTGACAAGAAATTGCCACATAATCTACTTAATAAGCTGCTTGCTTTTGGTGGCACTGCAAACAATGCAATGTTACAACTTCGTTGCATAAGGCCTCTTGATTATTAGGCAACAGTATTCGTACTTGCGTCTTCCTGCATTCATCTGCTTGATATAATCTGTGTTTTGGACATCTGATTTGCCGCTTCGTTTTTCTGATACTGACGCCTCGGGATACGCCCATTTTTCTGCGCTGCTCCAGCTGGTAGAGCAGGCTGAGCATGAGTGGTTTGCCGAAGCTGGAGTGTTGCTCAACACCACGGAGAGTGGCTTTCCGCGCCGGCATGTGGAGGTAGACTTTATGGTGCCGGTCCTAGTGGGCTCGCGGCTTTTCATTACATTGCGTCCCACTTTTGGAGAGACCTCATTGAATATCGAGTTCTCCGGCAGGAGCAAGAACCCCGATCTTAACGGACCGGAGCAACCCTGCTTTCGGGGCAAAATGGTGATTGTTCATTGTCG
>DAIRSW010000134.1:0-7427 GCA_036804205.1 Verrucomicrobiia bacterium
TATCGTGACCCAAAAGTTGAGCCGGAGGAGTTGGGCTTGAGCGAGCCTTTCCCCAAAACCTACTGGGGTCAACTGTTGCATCCGTTCCGCATCAGGCCCAAGCACAACACCGACCAACCAGCAAAGCGACCGGTAAGCGTGGAGTAGCGCGCTTAACTTTTTTTGGTGGGAATTTGTAGCCCTAGGTCCCGCAGTTGGCGCAACTCCACTTCAGCCGGGGATTGCGACATCAAATCTGCACCACGGTTGTTTTTAGGGAAGGCCATTACCTCGCGGATGGAGGGCTCTTCGCAGATCAACATTACCAAACGGTCGAGACCAAACGCCACTCCTCCGTGCGGTGGTGCTCCAAAACTAAAGGCTTTGAGCAAATGCCCAAATTGAGCTTCCTGCTCGGCATCGTCAATCCCGAGCACGCGAAACATGCGCTGCTGCAATTCCCGCTCGTGAATCCGGATGCTTCCACCCCCGAGTTCCACACCGTTGAGGACCACATCGTAGGCCAAGGCGCGCGCCTCCCCAAGTTTGGCATGCTCCGGTTGGATGTTTTCTTCATCCTCCGGATGGGGGCGGGTGAAAGGATGATGCACCGCCGCCCACTTGCCTTCCTCCGCACTGAAAGCCAGCAGAGGAAAATCGGTCACCCACAAAAATTCGAGCGCTTTGGAATCAGTATCCAACTCGAGGATTTCTGCAACCCGACAACGGATACGCCCTAGCACCTCGCAGGCGCTTTGCCAGGCATCAGCTCCGAACAAGATGAGGTCGCCTTCCTCGATTTCCATCGTCTTGGTGAGCGCAGCTTTTTCTTCCTCAGAGAAGAACTTCACGATGGGCGACTTCCACTGATCGTTTTCCACTTTAATAAAAGCGAGGCCTTTGGCACCAGCGCTTTTAGCTAGTTCGGTGAGATCTTCGATCTGGCCTGTGGTGATTTTGGCAAAACCTTTCGCGTTGATGGCTTTGACTACGCCACCCGCATCGAGGGCTGCTTTGAAAACTTTAAAAGAAGATTGGGCAAAGATCTCTCCCACATCGGTGATTTCCATGGCATAGCGACGGTCCGGTTTGTCACTCCCATATTGGTCC
This sequence comes from Verrucomicrobiia bacterium, assembly GCA_036804205.1. Taxonomy (GTDB): domain Bacteria; phylum Verrucomicrobiota; class Verrucomicrobiia; order Chthoniobacterales; family CALDSX01; genus DAIRSW01. The sequence continues at coordinate 1,090 of DAIRSW010000134.1, forward strand.
ATGGCCTGATGCCAAGTTAGCCGGGGAAACGGTCGGGGCACCTCCACACCGCGTCCAGCGGAGAAGGCGACAGCTAACATGCCTTCCACAAGTTCGTAGATATCTTCGGTGGTGACGAATGATGCTTCAATGTCGATCTGCGAAAACTCCGGCTGACGGTCGGCTCGAAGGTCTTCATCGCGAAAGCATTTGGCAATTTGAAAATAGCGTTCCAACCCGGCCACCATGAGCAATTGTTTATATTGCTGCGGCGCTTGGGGAAGCGCAAAAAAACGACCGGGCATCAGCCGGCTTGGCACCAAAAAGTCGCGTGCTCCTTCCGGGGTGCTTTTCGAAAGAATCGGGGTTTCGACTTCCAAGAATCCTTCGTCGCCCAAGTATTTGCGCACCGCTTGGGTGACTTGATGGCGAACTTGCAGGTTTTTGTGAAGTCGCGGCCGGCGCAGATCAAGATACCGATGCTGCATACGCAGGTCTTCATTCGCGACTTCTTTGTCGATAGGAAAGGGCAAGGGCTCGGCTTTACTGAGCATAACGAGTTCCGTAGCTACCACTTCGATCTTGCCAGTGTCGAGCTTGGTGTTTTCGGTGCCTTCCAGCCGGGCTTCGACTTTGCCTTGAATTTGCACCACGTCTTCTGACCGCAGAGCATGACTCGCCGCAGCCACTTCAGGTGCTTCTTCAGGTCGAAACACAATCTGGGTGACCCCCATGCGATCGCGCAGGTCGATGAAGATGACCCCACCATGATCCCGGGGGCTATCCACCCAACCGGATAATTTAACGGTGGAACCGATATCGGAAGCGCGGAGTTGGTTGCAGTGATGGGTGCGATAGCTCATGGGATAAAAGAAAGACGAGGTGAGAGTTTTTCACAGGCACCCAGTGCTGGCAAGCAGCATTGTGGTTGAGGCGTTCAGCAAGTAAGGCGCATCAGAGGAGATCAATTGTGCGGTGTACATTTAAGGCTCCGCACCGGGGACATGCCGAGCGCACCGCTTCTTTTTCGTAGAGAAAACCGCACATGCGACATCGAATCACGTGCTGAGAGATCTTTTTTTCGCGGCGCCGTTCTGCCAGGCTGGAAAAAAACCAAACCAAAGCGATGGAGAGCAAAAACACCACCATAAACAGAGCCACCATGGCGCTGAGGGACAAACGAATCATTCCGGCGACTCCAAAAGCAGATCTCGAACGCGCTCTAAGCGCACTCGACTCCAACGCGGTTCGGCAGGCTCACTGGAGTGGCGTAGGCCACTCAAGACGGAGAGGTTGCCCACCTGGCCTTGCATGGGAAGCACAAGCGGTAATCCTCGTGCGGTCCACAAAATCATATAATCGCCGGGATCGCTGGAGGGATCTTCAGTCAAAGCCACAGGTTCGCGTGGTGCCCAGCCCGCTAACCAGGTGAGCACCAGCTCCGGGGTGTCGCTCAAAGTCGGCGTCTTGGGCGGGACTTTTTCCTGAGGCGGCAACCAGGCCGCAGGCGCTCGTATGCTGGGTAGCTCAAAGGGAATCATCCGACTCTCCACCACCAGCAACTCGGCTTGCCCTTGCGCGAAAGACGGTTCGTAGACAAGCAAGCGATCAATAAGGTCCTCGGGGGCCTCGTCTTCATCAATGTAGACCGGTTGAAAAACGTTGGCCGGGTCGTGACTATTGACCCAACGCATGGCATCTTCACTAAGAAAGTTAGGGCTGAGCAGCTCGATCCGTGCATCACTAGGAAACTGGACCAAAGGCTGAGGGTAGACCACTTGGAATAACAGGAAGGCTCCCAGGTGCCCGAGGACCGCGACCCAAAACATCAGGCCTAAGTAGCCTTTGCCTTGGGGCTTGGTATCCCAATCAAAGATGAGTCCTTGCTCGGTTTTCTTCATGCTTACAGGCGAGGTGGGAAGCCTAAGGTTGAGCCTCGGCACCCGCGATGGCCACGCTCAAGCCTCGCTGCAAAACCACGTCGGCCACTTCCGCAACAACTCCGAACCGGGCGTTGCGATCCGCCCGGATAATAATAGAACGGCGGATTTCAAGCCGGTCATCCAAAAGGGCTCCAAGCCCCTCAATAGTCGTCGGCTTGTCGTTCAGAAAAATTCTCGGCACTCCTGGTGTCGCTGGGATACTGATAAAATCAACATCTTGCGCCGGAGAAATGGTGAAGGTGGTGCTGGGCAAAGTGAGGGCCATGCCGGGCTGCAGAATGAACGAACTGCCCAGCATGAAAAAGGCTAGCAAAAGCAGAGCCACGTTGAGCATGGGAAAGAAAATGAGCGGAGCAAAGTCCGTGCGTTTGGTGCGGTAAAGCTTCATTAGAGCAACCGGGAACTAGGCTTTGGCTTCGTGGCGTTGGTCTTGAAAGGCGATGATTCCTTTTTCTGGATCATTTTCGGTGATCAAGGCCACCACTTCGATGCCAGCGCGTTCCATCTGATGCAGGAGGTGGTTGACCCGAGCCGAGAGGTAGTTGTAGCCCACGTAAGCAGGAATGCCAATGGCCAACCCACAACTGGTGGCGACTAAGGCTTGATAGATTCCGCGGGCTAGATCATTTGCTGTGGAGTAGCCACTCTGCGCGGCAACAACCATAAAAGAGTCGAGCAGACCGAGGACTGTGCCTAAAAAACCAATCAACGGAGCCGCGTAAGCGATGGTGGCTAATACGTAAAGATGCCGCTCCAATTTGGGCACTTCGAGTTGGCCGGCTTCGCGGGTGATCTCTTTCAGATCAGCCCGAGAACGCTCATGATGGAGAACGGCGGTGTGCACCACCCTGGCCACCGGACCCGGAGTGCCCGCGCATTCGCTGAGAGCTTCGGGATAATTTTTGCGACGCAACAGGTTGCGAAGCCCTTGAAGGAACTCCGAGACGTCGATACTGATTCGATGATAATAGAGTAAGCGCTCGGCAAACACCATAATCACCGCCACACTACAAGCTAACAGGACCCACATTAATGGCCCGCCTCTCTGAATCAATTCCCACATATGCGCGTCTAAGTGAGCAGATAATAGAGCGAAACTGAAGATGTGGCAAGCCGATCTCTCGTGGATTTCGGGAGGGGCCACCACCGAGCAGGAACGGCTGTGGGCAGGGTTCCTTGACCTCAAAGCTTTGCACCAGTTTCATGAGCGCTGGCGACTTGGTTTTCCCCTCTTGATCTCGCGTTTTTTCCGCATGATATTGTTTTATGCAAATGCATTTACTCAAGAGCAAACTTCACCTCGCCACGGTTACGGACGCGAATGTGAACTATGAGGGCAGCCTCAGCATTGCCCGTGACCTTGCGAGTTTGGTAGGTCTGCGTGAATATGAGCGCATTCTGGTGGGCAACATGGCCAAAGGCCAAAGGTTTGAGACCTATGTGATATTGGGGCCCGAGGGCGCTGGTGAAATCATCTTAAACGGCGCAGTCGCGCATCTGGGCAAAGTGGGTGATCGCTTAACCATCATGAGCTTTGGCATCTACACCATGGCTGAAGCAGAAATACACCAGCCACAAGTCGCAGTGCTGGACGAGCGCAATCAGGTAGTCCGCCTGCCAAACGAGCTGCCCGTGCTGGTTTAAAGAGCCGTCCGCTTGCTCATTCGCAGAATGACCCAGCGCGGTCGACCGACCGGACTGTTATCATTGGGACTCGGGGTGTCCGGCGCGGATCAAGTCGAGGATCTCCTCATTGCTAATGAAAGGGCCCTGAGCGCGATGGACGCCGCGACCGATGTCGTAGAGCAAATCCCCCCGACCGAGGAGTCGTTCACCACCAGGTTCATCAAGGACGATCTGAGAGTTGGTGGCGTTGGTGACACGCAGGCAAATTTTCATCGGGAGATTGGATTTGATCAGGCCGGTGACAATCGTGCGGTCGGGGCGTTGGGTGGCGAGCAGGAGGTGGATGCCCGCGGCACGGCCCTTGGCGGCGAGGCGAGAAACGGCATTTTCAAAGGCTTTTTTCTCGTCGCGTCCTGCGAGAATTAACTCGGCAAATTCATCAAAAATGATAACCCAGAACGGGATGTCGATGCGCCCTGCGGCGTGACGTTCGGGAAGATTGGAGAGGTGTTCGGTGCCGAGGATTTGATAGCGCCGCTCCATTTCATCAACGGCGCTGTTGAGAAAATGCAGAGCTTCTTCGATACCCGTCATCAAAGGGCGAAGAAGGTGAGGAGAGCGTTCGAGGCTTTTGAAGGTGAGGAGTTTTGGGTCGATGAGGGCGAGGCGCACGGTGGTGGGAGTGGAGCGGAAGATCAGAGTGGCGACCACGGATTTGAGCCATTCACTCTTGCCGCTGCCCGAGGCTCCGGCGACGAGTCCGTGGCAGGTGGAGGAATCGCTCAAATCGGCCAGGACGATCTGACCGTCCACCCCTTGGCCAATGGGAAATTGCAGGGGACCTCCTACACAAGGCTCGATGGCCTCCCTCCAAAGCACGGTGTCGGGTGCAGTTTTCGGAAGGTCAATAGTCACGCCGGAGCGGTCAGGTTCGATACGTGGAGGTTGGTTGAGTTTGAGCCTGACTTGAAGGTCTGCGGCACGATTGGCGAGGGAAACAACCTTTACCCCACTGGCGGGCTGGAGGACGTAACGGACAATTTGCGGAGCTTCGATGCGATCACTTACGGTGACGGAGAGCCCGAAGGATTGAAAACATGCCTCAATTTCCGCGCCCTGATCATGTACGGAAGGAGGGGGTTCGGTTTTTGCGGAGGGGGGTGCAGGGGGGGCGGGCCGAGGTTGGGTTTCGCCGGCGAGTTCGTGTAAGGTGGGAAGGATGACCGACTGAAAGATGTTTTCGAGCTGATCGGAGGAGGCATCAACGAGTTCGAATTCCGGGTGGTAGTATTCGAGGCAGGCTTGAAATTTGAGGTTGGGTTGGGTTTGGCGCAGCAGTTGAAAATAGATGGCCAGTTGGGTGAGATCTTTGTGAAGGTTTGCGGCTCTGGACAGTTTGAAATCAACGATTTCCATGCCGCGTTGCGGGTGAAGGCGCAAGCCGTCGATTAGCCCGGAAACAAGAATACGGCATTTTCCCGTGAACAGGGCAACACTATTAACCCTGTATTCCTGGGCGGCAAAGATGTCGCTCCATTTGGTAAAGTTAACGCAGTCCTGCCGGAGGGATGCGATCCGGTTGCAGAAAGTTTGGAGCGCGGAGCTTAAATTCAGAGCCGTATCGACTTTTCCGTCCGTTGCAAAACGGTGAATGATTTTTCCAGCAAAACGGTCGTGAAGTTCCTGCCAAAGAACTTCAGAATCAGCCAAGGACCCGGTGTCATCGGTGAGGGACAGCCAGGCGAGAAATTCGGCCACAATGGCATGGAAATCGACCCCACCGACAGGCACCGTTCCTGGCGGGGCGAAATTTTTCGTTGAGGGTTTTTCGCCTTCGAGCCAGCGCTGCCGCCATGCGGGATCAAGGCAGGCGCAGGTCAACTCGGTAACACTCAGCTTGAGAGATTCCATTGGAGAGCTGTGGTTTGGGCGGTGGTGAAGATGCTCACCTCGACCATTTCTTTGCAGGCTTCGAGCACGCCACGCCGGTCCAAAACCTCGGCACCGGCGCTCTGCAATTCACCCAATAGTTGGTCCAGGCTGAGGAAACGTTTGCGGGAGATAATCTCGCGGATTTTCTCAGTGTCAGGGACGGGCAGCCCCGGTACAACAACCTTGTGGTCACTGAGGAGCGTTTCCCAGACCGGCAGGAGCCGTTGATGAAGAAACTTGAGCACCTCCTCCGGTGTGAAGGGGATATCGCCGGCCTGGGCATTGGACCAGAGCGTGTGGGCAGCCACGATGGTCTCCCAGTCTTCGCGGGTGAGGATGCGGATGTGAAACCATTCACTTTCGGCGCGAATTTCGTCTCCGGACTTGGCCCATTTCGGTCCCGGGATGGGTTTTTGGTCGTGGAGCCGCAGCAACTTAGCACGTAAGGAGTGACCTTTGGCGTAGGCGCGCTTTCGGAGTTCTTTGGCCTTTTGCACGAAAGAGCTCCAGCGTTTCCAATTGTTGGAATCTTCAACACCCCAGAAAATCACGTCATGGTCTCGTTGCCAGAATGACCTGAAATATTGGTGAGGGTTCCAGTCTTCATGCGCCCTCACCTCCCAGCCATCGGGGATGGCACCGGCGCACTGCGGACTGATGAACCAACTAAGAACTCCTAAGTCAAAGTCGAGAAATCCCGGCTTGGATCCGGCTTCATTGAGCGCACGCTGGAAGTGATCCTCAAGAGTTTCAATGAGCAACGGTCCGCGTTCGATCAGTTCATTGAAGTGTTGGGCGCAGGCCTGGAGGAAGTTGCGCACGCTCATCGAGGGCCTGCACGGCAGCAACGTCGTCACC
>DAIRSW010000134.1:7437-7815 GCA_036804205.1 Verrucomicrobiia bacterium
GAGGGACGATCACGAAAGCACCCGGCGATCCAATCTCCTTGGCACATCTGCTCGATTTCGTTTTCGGCCACGTCGTGTCTGGAGAGTCGGCTATGGATCAGCAGAGAAGCTTGTTCTTGGTTAATCCCTTCCAACGAAAGTGGCGGTTTGGAGTAGCGGTCCAAGTGAGCCTTCTCGATATGGGCACAGATTTTTTGCCAGGGGTCGGAGTTGGCGGTGGTGACCAGAAAGAGGTTGCAACCGTTTTCGACCAGCTCGGTGATCACCCGACCGAACTCTGCCGCGGCATCGGGGTTGTCGGTAAGGTTTTCGGTTTGATCAAAGGAGAAGATAAACGGGCGGTAGAAACTGGAGAGCTTGAGCAGGTCCAAGAGGCGG
>DAIRSW010000135.1:0-7681 GCA_036804205.1 Verrucomicrobiia bacterium
CTACCTGCTCTTAGCCAAAACCATGCCCGAGCGCTTTATCGTCGTGCGCGGAGAGAATCCCATCGACGCCGTCGGGCAGGCCATCTGGGAGGCCCTCCAAGCCCGCATCCCCGTCGGCCCGTTGGAATAACCTTTGACGGCTCCGGAGGCCCCCCGCCGAGGACTCAATCAACGAAAGGTGCCGAAAAGGCATCCGGCCAGTCACGTTTTGCCAATTTTCTAGCAAGGAAGAGGCTTAATCGTTCGATCCCAGGTGATAAGCTTAACCCAGCGACGTGAATTGACTTTCCGCAACCCACGGTTTCGGAACACCGGCCGTTTCAGCCCCACCCCGCCCAATCCCCAAGCATCCGCACCCACCGATCGCCGCCCGGCGATTAGCCACCACTCTGACCAACCACCCCTGTGTCTAATCATGGTTCGTGAATCCCTGATCCCCAGCCATCAGCTTTGGTTAGCCCTGGCCATTTTTATGGTTTTGGGCGGCCCCCCGTCCCTTGCCCAGGACGTTTCACGGATGAACCAAATTCAGCTGCGCGAGCGCGCCTCTGCTGCCGTCGCGGAAGGCGATTTAATCAAAGCCCGCCCCTTCCTCATCGAATTAGTCAACCTTCTCGGCCCTAGACTTACCGAAGAAGGCCTCAACCCAGACGAAGTTTACTGGCTGATTGCGATTGCCTACAACGAAGAATACAGCCGAACCAACGACCGCTCGCTCCTCGAAGCAGCCCTACCCTGGTTTGAGCGCTTACGTAACGAATATCCAGCATCGCCAAAAGTGGCCGATGCCATCCGCGAAGAAGTCGATATCCTCCGGGTTGTCGGTAAAATCGATGAAGCGATAGCCCTCATGGAAAGAATGCTCCGTGGAGAGTTCTCTTTTCAAGTCCTCGGGCAGGCACGAGATCGACTTATTGAAGAAATTGCCCGAACCTATTACCTCACCGGGCGCCTGATCCAAGGTCTTAGCTACTTCGAAGAAATTATCCGTCGAAATGCTAACCCGGAGGCCGTAGCTCTAGCCGCTGCAGCCGCCTTTGAAGGCTACTTCCAAGTGGTTGAACAGAAAACAGCAGAAACCCACACCGCCGGGCCCGCCATCTCTCCCGAGGAGGCGGTTACCAGGGCCCTGGGTCTCTTGCCGCGCCTCGCCCAAGAAAGTGAAGTTCGCTACCGCCCACGGCTCAATGTGGCCATGCTCCGGGCCAGCGACACCCTCGTCGATCGACAAAAAACCAACCAAGCCAACCAAGTCCTGGCTCTTATCAAAACGACCGATCAGATGATCGCCTTTCACGAGGCACAATTAGCGCAAGCGCGAACCAATTTAGCCCGGCAAACCGGCATTTCTCAGAATAGTCTCACGGCACAGCAGCTCCAACGGCAAATCAGCGAACTTACCACTACACTCGAACAATTACGCACCCTTCCAGGCCTTCAAAACGAACTCACCGTGCGCCGCGCCCGCAACTATGCCCTGGCCGAACGCCGCTACGAAGCTTTCTGGACTTTCTTTCGGCTCTGGACAAATAATCGCGAACACCCCGAAGCAGAGTTTTACACCTATGCAACTTTTACCAGTGCCGTCGCGATAGACAATACCGAACACACCGTAACTCTAGGCAATTTTTACCTGACCAACTACCCGCAAGGCTCTAACGTCCCCTACGTTTCCGTGATCCTGGCCGATTCTCTCCTCGCCCAGGGACGAGAGTCAGAGTTCCGCGCCACCACTGAGAGATTTATCTCAACCTACCCCCAAGATCCTAACGTCGGCGGCGTCATCGCCAAGTGGGCCGCCTTTCTCCTGGGAAAAGATGAAGCACGGCGCGTGCTCGAACAATTGGCGACTTGGGAGAGTCAACACGGAGGCGAGGTTTACGGCGACTTTGGCTTATTCTTCAAGGGACTCGCCAACCTCCAAATAAACGAACTCGCCATCTCCATCGGACAGTTCGAGCGCCTCCTTAACTCCTACCCGACCTCATCACTCCGCGAAGATGCCTCCATGCGCCTCGGATTCGCGGTTTATTACAACCAGCAATTCACACGCGCTACCGATCTCTTCGAAACGTATCTTGCAGACTTTCCTTCAGGTGCCTATCGCGACCAAGCGCACTACCTCCTCGGAGAAATGGCTAAAAACCGGGGAGAACTTCAAATCGCTCTCGATCACTTCAATGAGGCCAATCGACTAGCCTCCACTGCCGAACTAAGGGGTGCCATCACCCTCCAAATAGCGAGCATCTACCGAATTCAAGGAAGGAATCAGGAAACAGTCACGCTATTGGAGAGATTTATCGAAACTACCGGAAAGGAATGGGGAGCCACTGAGGCCGCATTCGAATTAGCGCTCGCCTACGAAGCCCTTCTGCAACCAACCGAGGGCCTGCGCGTCTATCGCGAAATGATTACCGCCTACGCCCCAAGGGCAGACGATTTCCCGGTGGATCGGCTTATTGACACCTACGGCGAATATTACCTTCGGAATCGAACGATGCTGCAGGACACCCGTAACATGATCGCACAGGTACGGGACGATTCCATTTTCCGACAAAAATTCTTCTCAGATCGAGGGTTTCTCTTCGAAGTCTTTTACAACAATAAGAATATCCATCAATCGCTATACAATCGCTTGCGGTTCGACGCCCGATTTAATGAATCTCTAGCCAGAGATCTGACCCCAATCCTCCCCCTGCTGACGCCTTACGAGGAAGAGTGGGCGAGGTTTCCCCAAGAACCACCGGAAGCCTTCTTTCACCAACTCCGGGCTCGGTTTATTGCAGACGGCGAGCTACTTGGCGAGATCCGCATGCTTATGGGCCTCTTCCGTTCAGGTAGAACCATTCCCCCAAGTCGGCCCTATAACGATGAAGTTATCGATACGGTGCCCCCGCAGGTCTTGCTTTTCATCGCGGACTCCAGCCGCAATGCCGATGCCGCACTTGCCGAAAAAGCATGGACTAGGCTCATCGAACGCTTCCCGCAGCACGAAGCATCAATGTCTGCACTGATACAGTTGGCGGAGATTCAAATCAACAAATCTCAGATAGACCAAGCGCTTGAATACCTTAATACAGCGAGACGCTACTTCCCGGGATCACCACTTATTCCGGCTGTCATCCTCAGGCAGGGTGAGTTGTTGGTACAGAAGGGTCTTTATGGCGACGCCCGCAATGAATATGAAAGTCTGCTAAGAGTGGCACAGTGGCGAGGAGAGACCCATGCAGAAGCCTTACTCCATATCGGTCAGAGCTACGTCCTCGAAGGTAAGTTGCAAGAGGCTCGGGCCTATTTCGAGCGAACCTTCCTCGCCTATCCTCACCTACCGCAAATGGCCGGACGCGCATATCTTGCTGAAGCAGATGCACTTTTAAGGTTGGGCCGTCGAGATGACGCCGTAGCGACCTTGCGTGAGGCAACTAACGAATTGCGTTCCTCCGCACCTCCCGCGCTCTTCGCTGAGATCCAGGCAAAACTCGCTAGCCTTGGATCCTGATCTCAGCCATTAGATACCCCGTAAATAAAGACCGCACCAGACACCACCGCACTTCGGGCCTCCTCTCTACCATCCGCATTTTATCCTTCGAATGTATCCTTCAACTTTCGCGAGATTAAGCAAGCCGGTGGCGCCACGATTTGTTTCGGGACACGCTTTTTGTGGCCTAATTGCTGCCATCATAATCACAGCCCAAATTGTGGTGTGCTCGGTGGTGACGGCTAACCCGTTCTGGGAACGTTTTGGCGATCGACCGCTGGAGGTCGTTCGGATGATTCGAAATAACCCGCAAGGGATGACTCTCTTGAGGTTCGAAGATGGATTATTGCTAGCCCAGCTATCTCGAGGCGGCACACAAGCATCACTTCCGGCGAACCCACCTCTCGCAGAAGCCCTTCGGCTCGTCGATGTGGCTTTTTTTGGATCTGCCACCGACGCTCTAAACATCGGTGATTGGAACCGCGCGATCGAGGTCATGCGTCCAGAGGTGTATCCAATGATCAAATTTGTGCAGATTCCCGAAGAATTCGGACAACTTCACGCCAGTATCCGCACGCTACTGACCACGTTGATTCAAGCGAAGATTTTCGATGAGGCCATTGATTTGATGAAAAGGATTGATCTATCCAAAGTTAGTCCTGCTTACAGTGTGGTTTCCTTGAATCTGTCACGTGGCCTCGTTCAAGCTGATCGCTTTCAAGATGCTGCCGATATGGCTACACGGGTCCCGATCACCGGAGACTACAGTGTCCTTCTCCCAGAAATCCTTTTGCTGGCGAGAGACTTTCAGGCGAGCGGAGCTTTGGCACCGGCAAGGCAACTGTATGGGGCGGTAATGAGCAATGCCACCGGATCTATTCGGGAAGAGGCGCAACTACTTTCCTGGTATGGTGATTCAGTCAACGCAAGTGCTGACGAGATGAAAGCTAAGATAGAGGGTGTTGCGCGTCCTGCTCCCGGCACAAGACTTTTCTCATTACGACTACTTCTGGAAGCTTCAATCGCTTTCGAAATGGGGGATCGTTTAGGAGCCCTTGACCTCGCGTCACTCGCTTTTGTTGATGCCGAGAACACTTTCCCATGGATTCCTGATTTGCTATTACTACTGGGCCGCGCCTACCGATCTCAAGGTTCGTTGACTGGAGCAGGAAATGTGTGGGACGAACTTATACAACTCTATCCGGACACACCCCAAGCGAAACTTGCCCTGCAAGAAAAACAGGCCATGCTATCTGAATCAAGCCCGGCGACGTCTCCATCAGCTCAATAAAACTATCGGCATTGGGGAAAAATGATGTTTGCTTTTCAATTTTCCTTCGTGTCTTAAATTGTCCTGTCTTAATTTGTTATGAAACTGGTTCCCCACACAATCCATCAATGTCTTTTTGTTCTTCTCTGCTGTGGTGCTATGGCAGTGCCGGTGGGGCTGCACGCCCAAGCGGCACCGCCAAGCGGGGCGGTTGCGTCCGAAGTCGCGGCTCCTCGTGGAAAGACCTTATTAGAGATGTTTCAGGCCGGTGGGATTACTATGTACCCCCTGCTACTGTTGTCGATGGGTGCATCCGCCTTCATCGTCTATAATTTTGTGAACATTCGCTCCAAGGTCATTTTGCAACCTGAGGTTGCAAAACAGATCGAAGACGCAGTTTCGCAACTAAATCTGACGAAGGCAGTCGTCATCTGCGAAGAAAATGAGTCCCCACTGACTAACATTGTCAATGCTGGTCTTTCTCGGGTCGATCTCGCCAGCTATGATCCGGAAGACTTCAAAACAGCGGCAGAGGAAGCTTCTAGTGAAGAGCTTTCGGGGCCTTTTGTTTTTATCAACTATCTGTCGGTTATCGGGTCTCTTTCGCCGATGCTCGGACTGCTCGGAACAGTTTCGGGGATGGTTAAGGCGTTTAATAAGATTCAGGCGGAGGGTGCTGGCAACGCGCAGGCTCTCGCGGGTGACATTTCCGAGGCCTTGATCACTACGGCCACCGGGATGATTATTGGGATTCCTGCGATGTTCTTTTATTTCTTTTTCAAGAACCGCTATGGCACAATCGTTTCGGGGGTCGGCAGGGTCGTTGGCGATATTCATTTCATTTTGAATTCGGCAGTGAAGCGCGGAGCGGAGGTTTCAGTAGCTCGCCCGGTTACCAAGCCGATGAGTCGTCCCGATGCTCCGTCGCGATAGTGGCTGGGCATGATGGCCCATGGCAGCGTTTTGGTGGGTTGCGTCGGAGTTTTTTATTTAAACGGCATTTATCTTGGCGTTTCGCTTGATCGATTATGAGAACATGGCAAGTTTCTGACGAGGATGTCGAGGTTGATCTGACGCCGATGATCGACGTGGTCTTTTTGTTGATTGCTTTCTTCATGACTTTGATCAGTTTTCTCAGTGCCGAGCAGATTGAGTTAAAACTTGCGGAATCAACAGAATCGACGGTCGCCAAGGAAAGTTCAGGCAGGCAATTTGTTTCGATCAGTAAAGATGGAACTCTATACTTTGGTGCAACGAGGATTTCCTACGAGGAGCTCCCAGGGTTGCTGGCCGAAAGGCGATTGGAAAACCCAGAGGTTCAGGTTTTTCTACGGGCTGACAGTGCTACCCCGCATCGTCATGTTAATCGGGTTATTTCGGCGACCGGGCGGGCGGGTATTTTTGACATTATCTTTGCTGCGGAGAGAACTGCACCATGAAACCGAATAAGATTCTACAGTCGGAAGACCGGATAGCACTGACACCGATGATCGATGTGGTGTTTTTGTTGTTGGTTTATTTCATGCTGCTGCCGTTGCAAACCGAAGCGGATCTTAGTTTGAAGTTGCCGAGTGAGGCTCCTCCTTCTGAGTCGGCGGAGCTTCCCAATGAGCAGATTATTGAGATTTTTCCTAATGGGATGATTCGATTGAATGGTGCGCCGATGGATAGCAACGACGATCGGACGATGGCGCAGTTAACTCGGATTCTGACCCGTTTGCGCGTTTCGGCGGAGCGGATCAACAAGGATATTGTGGTGCGGATCGAGGCCGACCCAGATTCACCGCATCAGCGTTCGTTGGATGTTCTGAATACGTGTGCCAAGGCGGGGATTGAGAAGATTTCGTTCGCTACTTTCGGGATTTAGGGTGGGGCGAGTCGAGATTGTCGCTTGATCGCCGATTGTTCGCTGCAATTTTATCCTGTCTGATGGTTGATCTTCTTCAAACCAGTGAAGGTATTGAATCCGCATCTGGTCGGCAGCCGGGGGTGGCGGAGCCGATTTTGCGGGCACAGGGGGTGACGCGGTGGCTGGGCCAGGGTGATTTGCGGCAGTCGGTTTTGAAAGGTGTTTCGCTGGCACTGTATCCATCGAGGACTTACGCGGTGGTGGGGCCGTCGGGGAGTGGGAAGAGCACCTTGCTTTACCTGCTGGGTCTGCTGGATCGGCCTGATGGTGGGGAGATTTTTATCGGTGGGCAGCAGCTTTCCCATGCGACGGATCGCCAGCGGACTAACGCCCGGAACGCGCACCTGGGTTTTGTGTTTCAGTTTCACTTTTTATTGCCGGAGTTTTCGGCGCGGGAGAATGTGATGCTTCCGATGTTCAAGCACGGGAAGTTGACCCAAGCGGAAATGGTGGCGCGGGCCGATCACCTGTTGGATCAGGTTGGGCTGGTGGAGAAGGCGGACCGTTTGGCCAGCCGTCTTTCAGGCGGTGAACAACAGCGAGTCGCGATTGCGAGGGCTTTAGCGAATCAACCGAAGCTCCTGTTAGCGGATGAGCCGACTGGGAATCTCGATGCGACGAATAGTCGAAGGATTTTCGATCTGCTGTATCAATTAGCTCACGAGAATGCGCTTTCGATTTTGATGGTGACCCATGACGATCGGATGGCGGCTCGTTGCGATGAGCAGTTAAAGATGGCCGACGGACTTTTGGTGAATTGAAATGCGAGTGTCCAGTGAGGTTAGTTAGTAGCCTTGTTTGGTGGTTCAGCCAGCCCCAACGGGGAGCGAGGTGCCAGCAACTGGGTGGAGCGACGTAGGAGCGCAACCCTGGGAAAATGGTTCGCGATACCACCAAAGTCCCGTAGGGAAGACACCCGGATGGGGCAATTATCCCGCAATTTTTCGCGATTCGATCAAGTTCACCCGCGCCGATCGTTCTCGTGCCGTTTCAGGGCGATGGATGTCGGGGTTTGCAGACCCAG
>DAIRSW010000136.1:0-7666 GCA_036804205.1 Verrucomicrobiia bacterium
TTCATTTCTCCGCGTCTTTGCTTCTTTGCGTGAGTTTTTTTTTCTCAGCGTGACGGGCTTTTGGCTCACTCGGAGGTTCGCCCTCCCGATGTCACTTGGCGGGTAGCACGTCCCTCCCCGCTCTGCGTGGACCGACATTCGTTCCGAATTCCGCTACGGGTGCTTTACCTTAGGGCTTCGCCTTGGTCTCGGAGGACTGTGAAGAGTTTTTCTTCGCCGCGTAGGACTTCAATCACGACGCCTTTGCGCCAGTTGACTTTTCCCAGGATGATTTCCAACGAAGAACTGCTTTCCACTTCTTCTCCATCAATACTGAGGAGAATGTCGCCCGCCCGAATATCTGCGAGACCACCTATGCTGCCGGGTATGACGTCACTGACCATGACCCCGTGTGTCTGGCTGAGTTTTAATGCGGCGGCGAGTTGCGGGGTGATGTCTTCGGCGGCGATGCCAAAGACTCCTAAGCTTGGTGCTACGGTGCTTCGCTCGACAATGGCTCCTTGGGTGGAAAGTTCTCCGGCTACGACCGGGATTATTACGGTGTTGCCAGCACGATGCACCTGAAGCTGGAGGGTTTGCCCAACGCGTCGACGTAGGACTTCGCGCTGCAAATCAGCGGAGCTTTGCACGGCCACGCCGTCGACTCCGATGATGACGTCTTCCGCCCGGAGATCACTCCGGTAAGCGGGAGCATCGGCTTCGATGGCGGTGACGAGAACTCCTCCTTGTAAGTCCGGATAGAAGCGTCGAAAGCGCGGCATATCTCGAAGCGACCGGATTTGAACGCCCAACCACGGTCTCACGACCCGGCCCTCCGTTAATAGGTTTTGCCCGACTTCATGGGTGAGGTTGATGGGGATGGCAAAGCCCAGGCCGCGGTTGAGGCCGTTGATGAGCGTGTTCATTCCTATGACCTCACCATCTAAGTTGAACAAAGGTCCGCCACTGTTGCCTGGGTTAATGCTGGCGTCGGTCTGAATGTAATCTTCGTAGGCCGCCAAGCCCAGGCTGGTGCGTCCAATGCCGCTTACGCAGCCCAGTGAGAATGAGAATTCAAGATTGTATGGAGCACCAATGGCACCCACGATTTGGCCTACTTTTACGGTATCGCTGTCGCCAAGCCGTGCGGGTTTCCAGGTTTCTTCTGGCGCATTGCCTAGAATTTTGATGACGGCCACATCGGTGAAAGGATCGAGGCCGATGAGGTTCGCTTGAAATTCCCTCCCATCAAAGAGCCGGATATCGATCCGGCCACCGCCCTCGACCACGTGCGCGTTGGTGTAGACGTGGCCTTGCGCGCTGATAATGAATCCCGACCCTTCATTGGGTCTTTCCGCCAAGGGTAAGTCACGACGATCGGCTCCGGTTTCGTCCTTGCCCTCGTTCGGCCACGCTTGGATCACGACCACACTGGGAGCGACTTCCTGGTAAAGTTCAGCCAAGCCAGTGCTTAAGCTTTGCAAGGCTGGGTTGGCGGTAAATTCCGGTTCGGCAGTCTGCTGCGTTTGCGCGAAGGCAGGGCTCAACCCGAGATTGGAGATGAGCAAACACAGGGCTGCATAGAACTGAACAGCGGCATACCTAGGGGCTCGGGCTTGGCTTATGGCCTTGCGTAGAAAAGAGGTCATGGGTGGATCGGGGTGGCAGCCAAAGATACCCGCGACCGGCTAGGTAAGCAAGCGTCCGCACAGCACGGCGGAGACGATCTCTACAGCTGGCTTTGGAATTCCGGGAACCGCGTGCGCAAATCGTTCATTGCTTTTCGCGCTTCGTCGTCCTGGCCCAACTGCACAAAGCATAAATGCGCTCGTTCGAGAGCACGCGGAGTGAGGTTTGGGTCATCAAAAAGGAGGGCAACCCGGACGTAAGCCTTGGCAGCTTCGTCGTAACGTCCCTTGGCACGCTCAATGTCGCCCTGAAGAAGTAAACCTTCCCCGTTGAGCGGGCCTTCGGGCACTTCCTCTAAGGCCTTGCGAACGGCGGCATTGGCGGCTTCAAAATCTTTAAGCCCAATGTTGGCACGTGCGATTTCCAAGCTGGCTCTTGCGCGAGCGAAAGGATCTTCGGCGACCTCTAAGGCCTTTTCTAAGGCAGCTAAAGCCTCTGCATCCTTGCCCATCTCGATCCGAGCTCGGGCTAGGTAGGTCCAGGCATCCGCATCAACCGCGTGGGTTTGATTGGTGAATTCTTCTAAGTAACGTTGCGCACGCTCGGCGCTTCCGGCGTCGTGCATGGTAATTCCAAGCCAACGGTAGACTGAAGGCGGCAAGGCTGGGTCTTCGCCTTGAGGCCGGTAGGCATCCACTTCGTCCGCGGTGGCTTCGGCACGTTCCTGATAATAGTGTGCCAAGATGATGCGCAAGGTGGCTCGTCCACCGTAGCCGGCAGGATCGGCCTTCCGAGCACGGTCCAGCGGCATCAGAGCACCGTCGTAATTTTTCTCTTCGAATAAAGCCCAACCGATCCAGTAATGAGCGCGGGCGGCTTCGACACTGTCCGGGTATTGCTCAAGAAACTGTTCAAAAGTTTGAATCATCCCGGCCGTATCCTCGGTTTGTCCTTGAAGCAGGCCTTTTTTCACGAAAGCCAATTCGCGTTCCCGGCTATCGGTGTAGGTGTTGATCAGCAAATCAAAGTCTTTCACCGCATCGGGATAGCGTTCGGCTTTCTGCAAACACAACGCGCGTTGAGCAAGCGCGGCGGGAGCTAACTCGTGTGTCGGGAAGTCGGTCAAGAATCGTGACAAGGCATCGACCGCTTCCGGAAGCATGTTTGCTTGGGAATAAGACCAACCGAGCCGGTAAATGACTTCTGGTTGAAAACGCTCCGGCAAGTCGGTGCCCACCAGGTCGGCGTAGGCTACGGCTGCTTCCGCGTATTTTCCTTCACTGAACAGCAGTTCTGCTTTCATCAACCTTGCTTCGTTCGCTTTGGAAGACTCAGGAACTGCCTCAATGAAAGCGTCGACTTCTGCGGGCAACTCCGGATCGCGATTATTGTACAGCGCGACGAGACGGGAGAAGCGCGCTTGCACCGCTTGAGCTGAGGAAGGATGCTCGCGGACTAAAGTATTGTAGAGCGACGCCGCTTGATCGACGTTACCGGCTTGCCGGTGGGAGTTGGCTATGATCAGCTTTGCTTCTGCGGCGAGATCCGGACTGCTCACCGGGCCATAACGTGCTGCTGCGTCGAGCACTTCTTGATATTTACCCGCGCTATACAGGGCGCTCAACAGGCCGGCTTTCCCGATTTCTTCGTAGTCGCCGATGTCCGGAAGACTCAAAGCAGAGACTAAAAGACCGGTCGCTTTTTCGTGACGTCCAAGTTCCAGGGCAAAAAGGCCAGCGCGCACCAAGGCTTGGGCCTTGAGGCTTGGATCGGAAGTGGAAGCGGCCAGGGCTTCGAAACTTCTTTGCGCATCGTCTTTCTGGTTTCCTTCAATGGCCATGCGAGCGAGGCTCATGAGCGCGTAGTCGCGATAGGGATTGGGATCAGGCGCTTGAGCGATGAGTGAATAGACCTCCCGTGCCTCGGGACTTCGGGCCAGTTCATCTGCGGAACGCGCCTGATAAAACCGAGCTGCCAGCGAAAGGTTTTTGTCTTCTAAACGATCTGCGGCGAGGCTAAATAGGCGCATCGACTCGCGAAAATTGCTGTCGGCAAAGTTTTCCTCGGCCATGCGGTAGGCTGCTGCTCCAACAAACGGGCCATCGGTAAATTCTTTGAGCAGTGTGCCAAAATAATTGCGCGCCGCAGCACGTTGTCCCAGCTCGCGGTAGCCGACCGCTGAGCGGTAGAGGGCTGCTTGCCGGTGCCGCGTGGTAGGGTAGGAACGCATCAAACGGTCGTAAGCATCTACCGCATCGCGATACTGGCCTTGGGCAAAAAAGGTGTCCCCAGTTACCAGCATGGCCGTTTCGGGATCGGTGTATGTTTCGGTGGGGGTGATTTCCGGCGTAGGATCGATGAACTCCGGCACTTGGTCGGGAGCGAGGTTCTCTGGAGCGAACTCATCGGGCCGGACTGGCCGACCACGGATTGGGGTACGTTCGAGAGTGATCTCCCCTCGCGGCTGTTCGGGCTGCATCCAATCGGATTCATCGGCTGGAGCCAAGGGTTGGACCGGCGGCAGGAAAGGCTGAAGCCCATTCTCGTCCTGCGCCCAGGCCGGCTGGATAATCAAGACCAAAATGACAAGAAGCGAGGCCAGGCGTGAGCGTTCGCAGCAAAATTGGTTGATTGGTGTGGGGGAAGAAATCAATGCTTGTTTCATAGCGCACTAGGGCCGCGCGGCCAATTTAATTGCCCTCGGGCTGCGGGGCTGCGGTGGCAAATGCCACATTCCAGATATTCGCGGAGCGGCAGATGTCCAGGACTCGCACGATGGAGCGGTAATCCGCGTCCTCATCACCTCTCAGGACAACAGCCTGATCAGGAAAATCTTGGGCAAGGCGCATGAGAATGCCCTCTAATTCATCAGGCGCGAGAACCCGGCGGTTCACCAAAATATCACCGTCGGCGCGCACATTAACGATCAGCTGCCCGATGGCCCGTGGTGCTTCACGACCCTCCCGGGCGCTGGGCACGGCCACATCCAACTGCGACTCGGTGAGTGCAAAGTTCCACGTGATAATAAAGTACAGCAGGAGCACTAACAGAATATCAATCAACGGAGCAGATTGAAATCCTAGAGGAGAAAGAGCTGGAACGGTGCCGCGAAAATTCACAAATTGTAGTGGGTTAGTCGGTCAGGTGGTGTGCGTCAGAGTTCGTCCTCATCGAAACGTTTTTTTGTTGAAGCCCCGGCGCTGCCTTTTCTAGGGACGATCGATAGAAGGCCCATTAGAAGGGCTACGGCCGATTCGAATTCTGAGGTAATTTTTTGGACGCGCCCACGAAAGTAGGCGTAAAAAACTGTCACCACAATGCCGATGTTGAGTCCGGCACCTGTGGTCACCAAGGCCTGAGCCACGCCGCCAGCCAAGACCAAGGAGGAGGTGTTGGCGGCTTCCGTGGATAGCACCCCGAATGAAGAAATAATCCCAAACACCGTTCCTAACAGACCAAGCATCGGGGCGAGGGTTGCGATATCGGCCAAGTAACCGACTCGTTGATTGATCGCGGCCACATGGCGAGTGCCCTCGGCTTGAGCCATCTGGCGCAACTCTGAAGCGTTCACATCGGGATGGGTGCTAAGGAAGTCGAGAACCTGACGCATCACCTGGGCGCAAGCTTCGGAATGTCGATTCGACACGGCCAGCAAACCCAGCGTATCGCCTTTGCGGAGAAGCGCCTCGGCGACGTTCACATATTTGTCCGAAACCAAAACACCCCGTCGGACGGTGAACAGATAGAGAAAAGTCATCATGGTTGCGATGAGCGCAAGAGCAGCCAAAGGCACCATGACCGGCCCACCACGTTGGAGCAGTTGGAAAAGCGTCAAGGAATCATCCACCACCGAATCTGGTCCGGTGAGGAAGTCGCGCCACGAGCCTTCTGGGGTGGGGGTGGCGGTCGCCGTGACCACTGGTGTCTGGACCGAATCGGGCTCGCTTGGCGTATCTTGCGCGGAGCCCGGAGAAGCGAGCATTAGGGTTAAAGCCAGCGCAAGTGCGAGAAAACGAAATCGGCCCACGAGGCGCTGCTGCTGGGTCTGCCCCTTAGGTTCAGTGCTGTACGAATATGAGGTTCCCCAACGGCCTGCGTCAATCATGTTTGAAGGGTAACGGCTTGCGGCGCTGTTGCAAGGTTCGGTGTACGATAATCTTGGGAGAAAAGTTGGACACGAGAAGGGTGCCGAGTGATTCGCGGAGTTTTGCAAGTCAAGTCTCCGTAGCGGGATGATAAGTCGGGCCTTCAGCCCTTGATCATTTTTTGCGGGGATACCTGGGGCGGTGCTCCAGGCTACAATAACGCTGCGCCGTTGGCGCTCTTTTTGTTCGCAGGGTATCTTGAGGCGGTGACCCATGAGGCCAATTCGAGACTCTGCGTAGTACGCAGGGCTTTCAGCCCTGGCTTGGTTAAATGTGGGATACCTGGGGCGATGCCCCGGACTACGATAACTCTGCGCCGTTGGTGCTCTTTTTGTTAAATATGCGATGTTAGGGTGGTGAGCCATAACGCCAGTCGTGCCAATCGGGATTCGCAGTCGGACGGGCCTTCAGCCCTTCATCAATTTCTGCGGGGGGACCTGGGGCGATGCCCCAGGCTACAATAAGGCTGCGCCGTTGGCGCTTTTTTGCTCCATGCTCGCTTGAGCCTGCGTCCATGGCCATCGGGTTTTGGGCAGGGTTTTGCACGAAATTTTGCGTTTTTTTGCTGGCCAAGATCATAGAAGCACGCAGAATCTGCTTCCGGTATGAGTCGTATTTTAAAAGAGGCTTGGGGAAGCCGAATTGGGGTCATTCTTGCGGTGGCCGGGAGTGCCGTAGGACTAGGAAATTTTTTAAGGTTTCCGGGTCAAGCAGCGCAATATGGGGGTGGAGCATTTATCATCGCGTATCTGATCGCGCTGCTGCTGGTGGGCTTGCCCATCGCCTGGGCCGAGTGGACTCTAGGGCGGATGGGTGGACAGCGCGGGTTCAATAGCTCACCCGGTGTGTTGGGTGCAATCGGTGGCTCTAAGGCGTGGCGTCTGATTGGCATCATGGGCGTGATCATTCCGGTGGTTATCTATATGTACTACATCGTGGTGGAAGCGTGGTGTCTTGGGTATGCGCTCGCGTTTTTCCGGGGGGAAACAGATTTTTCTACGGTGGCTCAGGCCGGCGAGTATTTTCAGGCTTACACCGGGCTGACCGCCGATGGAGCCGGCATCGGATTCGCATGGGACCAGGTGGGCATTTGGTTGTTGGTGGTTTTTGTGATCAACTTTTTCTTGATTTATCGCGGTGTGAATAAAGGGATCGAGTGGTTTTGCAAATTGGCGATGCCGACCTTGATGGTGCTGGGCGTGATTGTTTTAATTCGGGTACTCACCTTAGGCACGCCGGACGCTGATCAGCCGCATAACTCTGTGGAGAACGGTTTGGGTTATATGTGGAATCCCACAAAAACCGTGCTGCAAGTAAGGTCGACCGAGGATCCAGAGACTTGGCAAACCTTGGAGGAGCTGGTCGGCGCACATAGTATTACTGAGGCTCAGGCAGCGCTAGATCCTGTCAGTCAAAGAATCGAGACCATTGGCACGCTTGAGCAGCTGAAAAACCCGCAGCTTTGGTTGGCCGCGGCGAGTCAGATTTTCTTTTCTTTGTCGGTCGGGTTTGGGGTCATCATCACATACGCCAGCTATTTGCGGCGGGAAGACGACGTGGTTTTGAGTGGGTTGTCTGCGGTGAGTGCGAATGAATTTTGCGAGATCAGCCTTGGAGGCTTGATCACCCTGCCTGCAGCGGTGGCATTTTTGGGGGTGTCTGGCTTAGCTGGAATGGCCAGCACATTCGGGCTAGGGTTCAATGTACTGCCTATGGTCTTTAGTAATATGCCGGCCGGCCAGATGTTTGGGGGTCTATTTTTCTTTCTGCTCTTTTTGGCAGCAATGACCAGTTCCATCTCGATGCTCCAGCCGGGGATAGCATTTTTGGAGGAGGCCTTGGGCATCGGACGCAAGCTGTCGGTCGCCATCCTCGGATTTATCACGGCGGTGGGTTGCGCCATCGTAGTTTAT
>DAIRSW010000137.1:0-7596 GCA_036804205.1 Verrucomicrobiia bacterium
CCTTGGGCGTCAAGGTATCGTTCGGCAATGGCTTCCACATGGCTGTTGAGTTGTAAGGTTTGTCGCACGAGCTCTGGGAGGGAGTCCAAATCTTCAAGCAAAGCCAGGCCTTCTTCCGAGGAGGTGAAACGCATTCGGCCGAAGAGGAGTCCGATGAGGGTGAGGACGGTGAGTTGGGAGGTGAAGGATTTGGTGGCGGCGACGCCGATTTCTGGTCCGGCGTGCATGTAGACGCCGCCATCACTTTCTCTGGCAATGGTGCTGCCGAC
Source organism: Verrucomicrobiia bacterium (assembly GCA_036804205.1). Lineage (GTDB taxonomy): Bacteria > Verrucomicrobiota > Verrucomicrobiia > Chthoniobacterales > CALDSX01 > DAIRSW01. The sequence continues at coordinate 270 of DAIRSW010000137.1, forward strand.
GGAGTTGCAGATGCCCAGGGTTTTGAGGCCTTGCCGCTGGCTTTCGCGGAGCGCAGCAAGGGTGTCAGCGGTCTCACCACTTTGACTGATGGCAAACACTAAAGTGTCTTTGGTGCTGGGGGTGTTGCGATAGCGAAATTCACTGGCGAACTCGACTTCGACCGGGATGTGAGCCAAGCTTTCAATCAGGTATTCGCCAACCATGGCCGCATGCATGGCGGTGCCGCAGCCGGTGAGGATGATGCGATCTATGGCGCGCAGTTCTTTAGGCGTCATATTGAGTCCGCCGAGTTTGGCGGTGGCGTGTTCCGAATCAAGTCGTCCGCGCATGGCGTCGCGAATGGAGTCGGGTTGCTCAAAAATTTCTTTGAGCATGTAGTGCGAGTAGTCCCCGAGACTGAAGTCGTCCTTACCATACTCAACCCGGCTTATAGGTCGAGCTAGGCGGCCTTGATCGTCCTGCACGCTGAGGACTTCAAAATGGTTTTTTTCAACCACGACCAGGTCGTAGTCGTCTAGGTAAACAACATCGCGTGTGTAGGGAGCGAGGGCGAGTTTGTCGCTGGCCAAGAAATGTTGGCCTTGGCCGACGCCCAAAACCAGGGGGCTGCCGCGCCGAGCGCCGACAAGGAGCTCAGGGTAGTCGCGATGAAGCACGGCAATGCCGTAGGTGCCTTTGACTTGTTGAAGGGCCCTTCGCACTGCGGCGATGAGGCGCGCTTTGGGGTCGGCGCCATTGCCTTCGTCGAAAAAACTGGCGATCAGATTGGCGAGCACCTCGGTGTCAGTTTGGGATTTGAAAGTGCGCCCTTGAGCACGGAGTGTTTCTTTAAGAAGCTGGTAGTTTTCAATGACACCGTTGTGAACCACGGCAACCATGCCGCCGCTATCAAGATGCGGGTGCGCATTTTCATCGGTGACGCCGCCGTGGGTGGCCCAGCGGGTGTGACTGATGCCGAGCGATCCAGCGGGAGTGTGGTTTTGGAGGGCCTGGGCAAGCTGCTCAATGCGTCCGGCTTTTTTTACGGTATCGAAGGAGCCGCAGTTCAGGGTGGTGATCCCCGCCGAGTCGTAACCTCGATATTCCAGTCGTCTTAGTCCATCAAGGAGAAGGGGAGCAGCCTCTTGGGGCCCGATATAACCAACAATACCACACATAAGTCCGTCAGTGTGGCAAAGGTCGGGGCTTTGAGCAAGCGCGTTTACTCAGGCGGCATCTCTTCGAAATCTTCGGGCCACTCGATAATCGCGGTTTCGCTCTCGAGCAACTTGAGGAGAGCCTCCGCTTCCGCCTTGACTTGAGTTGGCACAACCAGGCGGATGGGGATGGCGAACAGATTCAGCCCCGAGGAGTTGTCATCAAGAAGATCCGCAAGGATGCCTTTGTCGCGCAGGAAGCTTTTGGCCAAATGCGCGTCAACACTTTGAAAGTATCTGCGAAGGGTGATCATTCGATTTGGAAATGGTTGTCCAGAATTTGATTGAGGATCGCACTGCATTCGGCGTGGGCCGCATCGTGGAGGATTTGGGCCATCGGATGAATGGTCGGTGTAGGGGAAGAGAGGTCATCGCCACAGCCGAACGTCATTGCTTGGCACTCGGCGAGCCCTGCTTCCAGGTGGAATTGGAGGCCCAATATTTTTCCGTGTTGAAAGGCTTGATGTTCACAATGAGCCGAGCGCGCCAGCTGCTCAGCACCCTGAGGAAGATCAAAGGTGTCGCCGTGCCAATGGAGCACTTGGGTTTGTGCATCTCCGAACGTGTGTTCCCACGAGTTGAGCCATTCAACGGGCATCCAGCCGATTTCTTGAGTGTGGTTGCGATAAATCTTGGCGCCAAGGGCGTGAGCGAGCAGTTGGGCTCCCAAGCAAATTCCTAGGACGGGGAGTGGGTCATGGGTCGTGGCGAGGTTTTCAAGAAAAGCCCTTTCCTGAGGCAACCAAGGGTAGAGCTCGTCATCATAGATGTTCATGGGCCCACCCATGATGCAGAGGCCGTGGTCTGGTTGGGGATTGGGCACAGGATCCCCCCGGTGCAATGCGTGGATGGTGATGGGAATGCGCCGCATACTGGCCCACAAAGCGATGCCTCCGGGACCTTCGAAGTCGACGTGCTGAAGGATATGCAGCTGCGCTACCCGCATCATTAAAACGAGAGGAAGGTTGTTTCCTTATTCGCGAGCTGCTCTTTGTCGCTCTTGGAGAACCAGAGAGCTTTTTAGGGCATCGATAGCGCGATCCAGCTGAGGGTCGGCAATGGATTCAAGGCTCTTGAGCTGTTCCTCAGAAAGGTTGAGTGCTTCTAGGTTGCGACGCATCCTCATGGCCTGCTCTTCTTCAGGCGTCATGGTAACCCGGATGGTGGGCGTGATGCCGACCTCATGGATGACTTGGCGTCCGGGCGTATAATATTTGGCGGTGGTTAATCTAACCGCTGAGCCATCCACCAGTGGGATAACGGTTTGCACACTTCCTTTGCCAAAAGTGGTTTCTCCCATGACCAGAGCGCGGTTAAGGTCTTTAAGGGCTCCCGCGACGATTTCGGAAGCGCTGGCACTGCCGTTGTTAATAAGGACCACGGCGGGGAACCAAGGATTCGCTCGGTAGGCGGACGGGGTCCGGTAAACCCGTTCTTGAGATGCAGTGCGGCCCTCGGTGTAGACAACCATTTCGTTGGGTGGAAGAAATTCTTTGAGCATCTCCACTGCGGTGTTCAGCAATCCCCCCGGGTTGTCGCGCAGGTCGAGGATAAGGGCTTGCAACCCCTGTTCCCGAAGTTCCCGGAGTTTGGTGGAGAACTCCTCAGCGGTGGGCTCGTTAAATTGGGTGATGCGGATGTAAGCGATTTTGAATGGGCCGGTTCTTCCAGCTTCAAGCAAGCGCGCCTCAGGCACGCTAGGGGTACGGATAATTTCCCGGACGAGTTCGATTCGGTCGAACTCTTGGTTGGAGGGGCGAAAAATTCGGATGACAACAGGATCACCTACTGGACCCCGAAGTTTCTGGACGGCGTCTTGGAGAGAAAGCCGGTCGGTGGTGGTGCCGTCAATTTCAACAATTTGGTCGCCGGGTAGGAGGCCTGCCCGTGCTCCGGGCGCGTTTTCCATGGGACTAACAACGGTAAGAATACCACCTCGCATTTCCACCCGGATGCCAAGGCCTCCGAACGCGTCTCGAGCGTCTTCTTGCATGCGCTTAAGTTCGTCGGGGGCCATAAATTGGCTATGCGGGTCGAGGGCGGAGAGCATGCCGCGCAAAGCGTTGTAGGTAAGTTCTTCATGGCTTACGCGCTCGCCGTCGACGTAGTCTTGGCGGATGAGTTGCAAGGCGCGGACAAAAACTTCCGCCATAAGGTAGGCGTCTGGGCCTTCGGCTTCGGTCGACGGGTCGGAGGCTTCGGATTCGCCAGGCACAACAGGTGCTGCGGGCGGCACGGGGAGAAGAGGCTCCTCTTGTTGAGGATCCGATGTTGGATCGGGTTGTTCGCTTTCTTCTGGGATGGATTCCTCAGAGAATGTGGGCGGTAAAGTATCGTCGAGGATGGACTGCGCGAAGGAAGGGGCCACAACCAGGCTTAGTGATAGACAGGAGTATATCAAGAAGACCCATATGGAGGGCGGGGAGTGACGTCGTCCGTCGGCGAGAAACTGTTGCATATTTTATCTTACGCGCTAAAGCCGGGAATTTCTTGCAACATTTGTGAGTTAGTAGGAAATTTGTGCACAAAATACAGCAGGCGCTCGAGGCCTTCCATGGGTTTATGCCCCGCTAGCCCACGACGAATCACGCTAATTTTGTCCAGCTCATGGTCCGGCACCAAAAGTTCTTCCCTTCGTGTGCCTGAGCGGAAGATGTCCACAGCGGGGTAGACACGATGCTCAGCGATGCGCCGATCGAGGACCAACTCTAAGTTGCCGGTGCCTTTAAATTCTTGAAAGATGAGTTCATCCATACGGCTGCCGGTTTCAACCAGGGCGGTGGCCACGATGGTGAGTGAACCGCCTTCCTCGGTCTGGCGCGCCGCTGCAAACAGGCGTCGAGGTACTTCCAGCGCACGCGCCTCCATCCCACCGGAAAGGGTTCGTCCGGAGCCGCGCATGGCGTTGTTAAAAGCTCGACCCAATCGGGTGATGCTATCCAAAAGCATAAACACGTCTTTGCCTTGTTCCACTAAGCGTTTGGCCCGTTCAATGGCCAGGTGGGCAATCCGGATATGACTTTTCACATCACTATCGTTTGAACTGGCCCAAAGTTCTGCATCCGGTAGGACTTGACGAAACTCGGTCACCTCTTCCGGACGCTCGTCGACCAGGAGAAGCATTAGGTGAACATCTTTATGGTTTTTGGTAATGGCCTCGGCAATGTGCTGAAGAAGCGTGGTCTTTCCGGTCCGTGGAGGAGCCACGATGAGCCCTCTTTGACCTTTGCCAATGGGGGTGATCAAATCGATGACCCGCGTGGTGGTGCGATCGGCCACGGTTTCAAGTTTTAACCGGGTTTCAGGAGTCAGGTAGGTGAGTTCTTCGAAGAGCGGAAGCCTTTCCACGTTGGACGGATCGCCGCCGTTAATCGAGTTGATTTTGTAGAGTTGAGGTCCACGCGGTGCTTTCTTGGCTTCGCCGGAGATGAGCATGCCTTCCCGAATGGAGAATTTGCGCACCATGGCGAGCGGGATGAAGGCATCGTCCGGATGTGACTGGAAGACTTTTTTCTGTTCGCGCAAAAAGCCGAAACCCTTGGGAGTAAGCTCGACCACGCCCTCCACGGTGTGGCCGGGGTCGTCTGGGCTGAAGAGTTCGTCTTCGCTGATTTCTGGAAGGACTAAGCTTCTTGGCGCATCCCAGGAGCTTTCGGACTCGCCGTTCGCTTTCGGTATGAAGGGTTTGTCCTCGCGAAAACGTTTGCCGCCGCCACCGCCGCCACGTCCGGGTCTTGGGCGACGGCGCGATTTGCTGAAGCGAGGTTTGCGTCGACGGAAGCGTTTTTCCCCGGTGGAACTGCCGCCGCGTTCGTCGGCGTATTCATAAAAGATGGAAAACTTTGGATGGTTCATAGGCTGGAGAAAAAAGGTTGTTTAAAGTGGAAGACGCTGAGGAATGGGAGCGGCATTAGGAGCGGTTTTAGGAGCGACATTAGGCAAGTTGGCTCATGAGTTCTTCAGGGATTTCGAAATTGGAGTGCACATTTTGGACATCATCGACGTCCTCAAGCGCTTCGCAGAGCCTCAAAACTTGCTGAGCCGTGGCCTCATCGCTGACCTGGACGGTGGTTTCCGGGATGTAAGTCAGCTGGACCTCGCTCAGCGGAAGGTTTTTGGCCAGGAGCGCTTCCTGGACGGAGTAGAGTGAAGACACCGGGGTAAGAATGGTATGGTGCAGGTCCTCAGCCACCAGTTCTTCAGCGCCCAGATCCAAAACAAGCTCAAAAAGCTCGTCTTCCGAAATGGAGTCTTTTTCAATCGAGATACGCCCTTTGCGATGAAACATGTAAGAGACACTGCCCGAAGAGGCAAACGAACCGTGATTTTTACTGAAGGCCAAGCGGAGGTCGGCAGCGGTCCTATTGCGGTTGTCAGTGGCCGTTTCAACAATGATGGCTACCCCACCCGGCGCGTAGCCTTCGTACACGATCTCTTCGTAAGCTTCACCTTGAAGTTCGCCCGTGCCCTTTTTGAGGGCGCGCTCGATAGTGTCGCCGGGCATGTTTTCGGTTTTGGCTGCGAGAATGGCGGAACGCAACCTCGCATTGGAGTCGGGATCGGCTCCACCGGATTTGGCGGCGACGGTGATTTCTCGAGATAACCGACTAAAAAGTTTACCACGTCGAGAGTCGAGAACGCCTTTAGAACGTTTGATTTTGGACCATTTATTGTGACCGGCCATGAAAGCAGAGCAGAGGGGGTAGCTAGGAAGAGATGCTTTCAATAAGCTGCGTTTATGAATCGCGAGCGTTGGCGAAAGCGGAAAATATAAATTAATGCAGCATCCTAAATACTGACGCGGCAATGCAGCGGGCCATTCAAACCAAGACCCTAACGAGAGGCTAGGACATTGTTTGCCGAACTCCCCCAATAAGTTAATAACGAATTTGCTGAACGATGCCGCACGTTGGGAATGTTCGAGCAAACCGGCTGGGGAGCCAGGCAGTAAGGCCTGCATTCTCTAAGTATGATCGCTCCAAAGCGAACAAAACGAGTTGGTGAATGAATCTGGCTGTCGTTTCCTGCCTCAAGTCTGAGCCATGTCGATGGCGAGGTGAGCGTCCAGGAGCAATCTTACATCACAAACCCGTAATTAGCACTGAGAGAAAGCGGCGTATCAATCTGATGGTTGCTGCTGCTTCCCATACAACTCTAGTTTCATGAAGCTGTCAACATAGGAAATTGAGCCGTTTGCGAGGGCGAATTCCTTTTGATGGCTGCGGAGGGAGGAGCAACGTGAGCGACTCGCTCGAGTAACGAGCAAAGCTTCAGCGAGGCAGGAATTGCTCGTAGCCAGACGGGAGTTGAAAGCTATTGTATCCGCTTGGCTTGGCAAAGCGTTCCGCCGGGACCGGCTCGGTGGAAACACTCTGGAGAATGTAGTTCATGCTTTTACCGGAATCACTCCACTCCGATTTCACCATAAAACCCTGATCGGAAAAGGAATCATAAAACTCACCAATTTGTGGGCTTAATGATTTCATTGAACCAGCAAGAGACGCCGCCGCGTCCTTCCAAGCGGGTAAATCCTGGGTGAGCCACACCTTACCTTTGCTACCGTCGGTGGTGATTTCGTAGATCTCACACGCGAAGCCGGCAATCGTCTCGGTTTCACCGGTCGCTTGCATTGAGTCGGGGGCCTCTTGTTTGACAACTCGGTCGAGCGAACTTGCCACCTGCGAATACGGAACTTGCATGGCCATTTTGGCGTCGTGCTGAATCATAAGCACCGAGTCTTGTTCTGGTGAAATAACAATAGACACCTTGTCGGGAACATCAATCCGCAGCTTGCTACCGTCGGTTGCAAAGGTGATTTCCTGCGAATCGACCCCGGATCCGGAGACCTGATAGGTGGCGGTCAATTGGCTTTGAGCCGTGCATAGAGCCAGGAAACTGCTAGCGGCAAAAACCATTACGCTAGGAAATGTGGGGCGAGTTGTCATTAGGTTTAGTAACGTGTCGGGGCAGGTTTGACAAGGTCAAAATGAGTCCAACGGAGCTCAGTTTTTGGGGTGGCCGGACCGTGGAGGAAAGAATACAACTTTGTAAGGGTTAGGCTTTGGGGAGTGAAAGTTTGGGCTCCTCGCTGATTTCAGTGGGTGGTTGTCCCGCAGAGGCGCTGAGGCGC
>DAIRSW010000138.1:0-6693 GCA_036804205.1 Verrucomicrobiia bacterium
CAAAACGCTTCCAGCCAGATTCGCCGGAAGCCCGGCCACCGAAGTAAGAAACGCGAATTGAAAGAAAACCAAGGTCCCCCCGGCCATGGCGGGTCCCATTTCCCCTGCGCCATAAGCCAGCTTTGTCGAGGCACTTAGCCTATCAGGCGGGGCGGAAGCGCTTTGGTTCATCCCCAAACGTTATTCGCGACTGCGTCGTGGTGTGGTTTCTGGCATGGCCGGAGCCTCAGCAACGATGCGGACCGGCATTCTCATTTTGCAAAAATCGTAAACCCGCTTGGATGACGCCGAAGGCACCCGAATGCAACCATGGCTGGCCGGATGATTTGGCACACGCCCTTGGTGAAAGCCATAGCCAGTCCAGTTGCCTTGGGGGTCGGCGAATCGCACGAACCATGGCATTCTCGAGCCTGCGAAGGTGGCTCCTTCTGGCAGAGGTGTTTTGCCATTCGTCACGTCCTTCATTAACACGTTCCCTTCTTCATCCACATAATCCCCATAAAGATTCGACACGTGGTTTGGACTAAACTGGATGACCTGATAGGAGCCAGGGGGTGTGCGATACCCGGCTTTGCCTGTGGCCACCCGCGTGGTGCCCACAATGAGGTCGCCTTTAAGAAAATAAGCCCGCTGTTCATCCAAGTAAACCACGGCTCCGCCCGGAGCATTCGCATGGCTCGCAGGCACCTCACGCCAAAAAGCGCTATTGCCCGAAGCGGCCAAAGTTTGTTGAACTTCAAGCCTCTGCCGAGCGGTGATGCTTGGAAAAGGCCCGGACGGCTCTTCAACAGTAAGTGTGGTGCAGCCGGTGAACCCTACTAAAACGGCTAGGGCAATCAGGCATGGTGCGGGTGACATTTTCATAGTCTTGTTACCGCATGCATATTCGGCAATCGCTCAAGTGGCAACTGGCATTTGCGTCTAATTTTGTTACACAATACGGAGCTGCACCGAGTCGGCCACAAACTCGCCAGCCAAAATATCACTCACAATAACCAAGCGATCGCCGGTCGTGACCAGCCCGCGACCAATCAGCACGTCCATAGCCTGGCGGATGGTCACCGACGGATTCTCATCCATTGCCAAAACAAAAGCTTGTGTGCCCCAATTCAAAGCCAAGCGCTTTGCGGTGCTCGGGTTGGGGGTGAAAGCAAAAATCGGCGAATGCGATGGACGCTGGCCCGAGGTGTAACCCGCCACCACTCCGTGACGTGTAAACACCACCAGCTTAGAACCCGGCAATGAGTTGGCTAAGGTGATCGCGCAATTCACCGTCTTTTGCCGGTCCAACTCCAGAATCATCTCCTCCCCATAGCCAGCTCCTCCGCTTCGTTCAATCCGTCGAGCGATTTTATCCAAAACCTCCACGCACTTCACGGGATACTTGCCCATGGCGCTTTCGCCGGAAAGCATAATGGCGTCGGCCTGCTCAAACACAGCGTTGGCCACATCGGTCACTTCAGCGCGGGTCGGCACCGGTGCACTGATCATCGACTCCAACATGTGAGTCGCCACAATCACTGGACGATTAAAGCGCAAACACCGCTTCACAATTCGCCGCTGAATGATTGGCAGTTCTTCCATAGGACACTCAATTCCCAAGTCCCCGCGTGCCACCATCACCGCATCGGTCGCTCGCACAATGGCGTTCAAATTTTGCACCGCATGCTGCGTTTCGATCTTCGCCACAATACTGGCCTCGCTACCTAGGCTGGAAAGATACTCGCGCAAGGTATCGATGTCCCCAGCTTCATTCACAAAACTTAAAGCGAAAAAATCCATCCCCACCTCAACGCCCACCGCAATATCGGCGCGATCCTTCTCAGTCAAAGCCGGCATATTTACACGTACACCGGGCAAATTGATGTGGCGACGCGACCCTAAAGTGGCCTCTGTCAACACTCGGCAGCGGATCCGGTTCCCAGCTTTTTCCAGCACCTCCAAATGCAGCACCCCGTTATCCACCAACACCGTGTCGCCCACATGAATATCATCGATCAGACCATCGTAATTCACATCCACGGAATACAAGTCCTCACTCTTCTCGCCCTTCACCGTGAACTCAAAAATATCTCCTGGCTTCAGGTCCAACGGAGTCGCTAGATCACCGGTGCGAATGCTCGGCCCTTGAGAATCCATCAGCAGCGCCACGTTCAAGCCCATCTCATCGGCCAACTGACGTGCCAGCGCCGCAACTTCCCGCACCCAATCATGTTTGGCGTGCGACATATTAAATCGCAAAACACTAGCACCGGCGGCCAGCAATTCTCTCAAAACTTCCGGCTTCGCAGTCGCGGGACCAACAGTACACACAATCTTCGTATTTCTCATGGGCAATCAATTCGCTGCATAGCTAAGGGTAAGATGAGCCGGGAGGAAAGTAAGAAAACGTAAACTTAATGTCACATTTTCCAACACGCTCATCATCAAGAGTCTCGCATAAAAAGCAACCCATGGTTTGCACTTTGCAGCACTCATGCGGAGCGAGGAAAATGAGTGCGAAGCCAAAGCATGGGCTTTGGCAGGAGAAGCCGAAGCGACCTTCCTAACCGAGCGGCTCGCCGAACACCTCGCGTTGTAGCGTTCGCTCCTCTTCCACCAGAGCTTTAAACACCTGTTCATGCTCGGGATCATAGCGTTGATCACTCAGGCGCAGCATCTGATACCGCAAACTCTGCAAACGCTGCAACGGTGCTTCCACCGCGCGAAAGCACTCCACCACAAACCTACGTGCAATGGTGTCCCTCTCCCAGAGGCTGCCGAACGAATCGCAAAACTCCATCGCATAATCCGCTTCAGCCCGCTCGTGCGGCTGCCAAATATCCTGCCGTGGTTCTGGCAGATCCAGAAGCAGTGGTGCCAAATACATATTCGCAAAAAAGCCCTGCGAATACCGCAACCTGGCGGTCTCTTCATCCTCCATTCGATGCGCGGTTAACCCCCAGCCCATCAAAAAGCCAGGTTCAGCATGATCCTTTGGATACTTGGTCTGATACCATCCAAAAAACTCATGCGCCTCATGGGTTTGCTCATTGCTCAGAAAAAGAAGCGGCACCAAAAAACGCACCCCTTGATGATCCACCGGGTTAAGTCGCAGCAACGCTTCGGCGTCGGGAATCGCCTCTTCCAGCTTGGCCAGATGCCATAGACTCATCATCCGACCATGCATGGCGCGGAGCAACAAGCGGCCTTTGGGATCGCTCCATTCCACCGGTTCGGGACACGAAAGCTCCTGGGCCAATCCGTCCATGGCCTGATACGCCTCCTCCAGCAAGCCCTTCACAAAAGCCAACTCCGCCACCGCCAAACGCACGTTGGTATTGTCAGGGGCCAACTCAAACGCATACTGCAAGGTCAACTCCCGTTTTCGACCCGACCGCAATTGCTCACTGCCCTCCACCAACTCCTCCGCCACTAGAGCTTGATCTCGGGCGTCGTCACTCCGATTTTCTCCTATGCTCCGCGCCAGCTCGCGACCGAGCTCCTTCACCTGCTGCCGTGCTTGTTGATGGGAGGCCGAAGGCTTTTTGCCCGGCTGACCGAGTTTTGTATCAATGCTCCATGATCGTCCGAACTGTGTCCAAGCGGCTTCTTCCCACTCCTCGGCCTCCTGAATCTCCAGCACATCTGGCGTTCCATACTCATGAAAACTGCGCGTTAACAAGCGCTCGGCACGCCGTGGTTCAAGTTCGCGCCAACATTCTTGATGCAACACCTCCCCCTCGCCTCGCAGCAGCACCAGTAATGTTGGCAGCACCAAAAACTCGCCGCTCCGCCCGGGCGCACGCAGATCCGTCCAGGCCAAATGCCAAACCACCTTTTTTTGAGCCACTGCTTGAATCATAATCTGCTCATTGCACGCTCCACTCGATCTCAAAGCTCTGTCGATGCTGATTCCGGTCAAAATAATGCAGCTGCCGATGCCGCAAGCCATACTCATGAACCAACCGGGTCGCCTTCACGTCGTAACAACAATACTCCGCCACCGCCAGGTACTTGCCATCTCGCCACCATCGCACCGCGTCCATGCCTTCGGCGGTCTTGCCCACCCCAAGACTAGCTTTCGCCAAAGTATCAAGCCCCAGCTTCGAGCCTACCACCGTCGCCACGTCATTCAGCATATCCAAAGTGCGCGTATTATAAGCCAGATCCATGGGCGTGTAAGCCATCAACACTTCATAATCAAAACTCAACACATTGAAACCCACCACCAAATCAGCGGTCATCAGTTCCTTCACCAAAGCATCCACCATATTCTCCGAGTAAATCACATACTCACCACGCGCGGTGCTATAAGTGACTCCGACCGACATGCCCATTTTCGCCTTATTAGCCCAGCCGCCCACATCCCCGGCCGAGCGTTGGGTTTCCAGATCAAAATAAACAATATTCTTCGGCATGCCCCAATCCAAGCCTTTCAGTTAAAGCTAGGCAAGACTTTTCAAAATTTTTAATGCCATCATCGCCGCGCCAAAACCGTTATCCACATTCACCACACTCAACCCGCTCGCGCAGCTATTCAGCATCGCCAGTAGGGCGGTCATGCCTTGAAACGAGGTTCCGTAGCCAACACTGGTGGGCACCGCAATAACCGGACGATGAGTTAAGCCCGCCACCACGCTAGGTAAAGCGCCCTCCATCCCGGCCACTGCGATAAGAATTTTACATCGCTCCCACTCCTTTCGCGTCTCCAGGAGACGATGCAACCCGGCCACCCCCACATCATAAAAGCGTTGAGGCACAATTCCTTCAAACTCCAGCGTCACCGCCGCTTCCTCTGCCACGCTAAGATCCGAAGTGCCAGCCGCCAAAATCCCCACCGAGCATGCGGCCCCTGATTGAGCAGTCTGACCTCCGATTGTTACACAACGAGCCAGTTCATGATGCGTTGCATCGGGAAAAGCGGCTTTTAAAGCGGCCATTTGGTCGTCTGAGATGCGGGTCGTCAAAACACGACCATGTTGGGCGACCAGCTTGGTGGCGATGGAAACCAAATGGTCCGGCAACTTGCCGAGCCCAAAAATCACTTCAGGAATACCGGTGCGCGCCAAGCGATCAAAATCGGGCCGAGCAAAAGGTTCATGCTGCATCATAAGAGAGTGACATTCGCCAAACCACCACACCAAGCAAAGACAAAAAAAACTGTAGCGGAATTCGGAACGAATTTCGGTCCACCTGGCGGGTGGGAGGGCGAACCGCCGTGTGAGCCAGAGGGCCGGTCACGCCGAGAAAATAAAACTCACGCCAAGACGCGAAGCCGCAAAGAAAGGAATAAAAAAATTGGACCACAGACTGCCGGATAAGCACCGATAAAAAGCTGACGCGTAGCGGAATTCGGAACGAATTTCGGTCCACCTGGGGCGGGGGAGGGTGAGTAAGCGAGGGTCCGTCCAATCTATCATGTTTTTTGTTCGCTTGGAGCGTGTGATGGGCCTGATAACGCGAAGGGACAGCTCAGCTACTGCTGGATTGTTCACGTCGCCCAAAAGGTTGTCGAGGGCCATGGCTTTGAGTGACACAAACGGCGGTTCTGGTTAATCCAACTGAAAATCGGGTGAAACTCCTTCTTAGCCAAAAGCTCGGCGGGCGTGACTTGACTTAAGAAGGGGAGGAATAGACCGGCTACTTGACAAGAGGCTTCCTCATGTCAATAAGCGTTGCATCCGAATCTTAGATACCGCTGCATGAAAAACGTTACGCTTCTTCGTCTCTTAACCACCTCGATCTTCCTCGGCCTTGCCATGGAGCAACTCGTCGCGAATCTTGAAGAAACCCGAGTCGCAGAAATCCGTGAACTCTATGCGGAAATCAACGGCGCCGAGCTCACCTGGGAAATGCCGATTATTCCTTTTCAAGACGAGTTGGGGGGCGAACTCAAACGCGGACTACAAGGCCAGGTCGTCCGCAAAATCGTTTTGAGCTTTGATCAGGGTGACCACGGAGGCACTTCTTACGAGGCATACTATGATGCATTTGGGCAGCTCGCATTTGTTCACTCGGTCTCATCCTGGTGGAAGTTTGCAGGCGATGGCGAGTCGACCGTTGATAACGTGACCGAGCGAAGAATCTACTTCCTTGATGGGGCCATTGTCCGCGCTCTTGAAAAGGTCTACAGTTTTTCCGGAGAAACCGAACGATCTGCCGCAGGTCAACGAGCCAAAAACCAGCCCTTTAATGTCTCGGACCAAGCAGCCCGTCGATATCTTCAGCCTTTCATGGAACTTGTCATGGCCGAGCCACCACGGGTTGTCGTTCTTGCCGAAGAACTGCTCCGCGCTGATCAACTGCTCACCGAGCCGCCTGCCTCCGCCAATCTTGACGATTGGGCATTCGTCAGTGTCCCCGAGCGCCGCTTCGCAAAAGATCGTGAGCTGACACCGGCGGATGCGGCGCTAGCCATCCTGATCGACCTGGACGTCATCTCGGAAGGTGACCAGGCACCAAGCACGATTTATAGCGACGTCATCGCCGAGACTCAAGACAGCGCCTCTGTCGTGATCACCATTACGGATGAGGTCGACCCAAGCATTCAGGCGGTCCGTTATTTGGTTGAGATCGTGGACAACCTCGCCACCTGGCAGCTCATGGGCATTGGACGTCAGACCAAACTCTGGGATGATGCTGGCGGCTGGCAAAAGCAATAAGGCGAAAATCCGCAAACACGCGCATCGCTCCCTCTGTAGGCCGTGCGTC
>DAIRSW010000138.1:6736-7393 GCA_036804205.1 Verrucomicrobiia bacterium
GAGCTCCGTCTGAGCCAATAACCCAAACCCGAAGGGTAATCCTCATTAGGCCGTGCGTCCCGCGGCACCTAGCTGCTGCCCCGCACCATGACATCGCTTGACCCGAGGCCGGATGCTTTTATCATGGACACCGTTATGCCCGAAAATATTGAAGAAACCCTGCGTCAACAATGGGAAAACGTCACCAAGGGCGAGTGGATTATGCCCACCATTGAGATTTTTGTCATACTGATTGGCGGGCTCATTGTATTAGGGGGCATGAGTCGCGGCGTATCCATTCTTTGTCGGCAATTGAATGTGGATCCTTTAGCGGTGCGGCCCATTCGCTTTGGGGTGCGGTGGTTTGGTTTTGTGCTCATCATTGCCATGGTGCTGGGGCGATTTGGAGTTGACCTGCTCACCGTTCTGGCCGCGGCCATCGCCATGATCGCGATTGGTTTTGTGGCCGTTTGGAGTGTGCTTAGTCATCTCTCGGCCACCGTATTGCTTTTATTAACCCGCCCATTTTCGGTGGAGGATCATATTGAGTTTCCTGGGGAAAAGATTAGTGGTCGGGTGGTGGATCTCTCTCCTTTCTGCACCACCTTAGAAGATGAGCACGGGGCATTTTATCAAATCCCCAACAATTTATTCTTTCAAAAACCGGTGCGTAAAATC
>DAIRSW010000139.1:0-7319 GCA_036804205.1 Verrucomicrobiia bacterium
GTCTCATTCGGGGATAGCCTCACCGATCAGGGGAACGTCGTGAAAACCTATGGACCGTTGTTGTCCACCTTTGGAGTGACCACCAACGCGTACAACGAAAACTTTTACGACGACGGACGAATCACCAATGGCCCAGTGTGGGCGGAGCTGTTGAGCCTACAGCTTGGGGTTGGAACCCTGGAAAGAAGCACGAATGGTGGAACAAATTACGCTTGGGCAGCAACGCGCAGTGGCTCCGGATTCAGTTCGTTTATATTGCCGAATCTTTTGACTCAGGTTACGGGTTATGTTGGCAGTAATTCCGGTCACAACACTAAACTTTTCACCATTTGGAGTGGCGGCAATGATCTGCTTGATGTGATTGGAGGCTCTTATGATATGGCAACGGTGGCCAGCACAGTCGCCGCAAACATCGCTCAAGCGGTCACCAATCTGGCCGGAGCAGGAGCCAAGTATCTTCTGGTTCACAATCTGCCCAATTTGGGTTTAAAGCCTGATTACGTCGGAAACGCTAGTTTACAGAACGAAGCCACCGACTTGGCGTTTGCGGTCAATGTGCAACTCGAACTGAATCTTCAGCAGGTCGAAAATGAGTTTTCAGGTCTGACTATCGTACGCGGGGACACCTTTGGTTTGATCACCGATATTGTGGCGAATCCTTCCTTTTATGGTCTGACCAATGTGACAGAAACCGCTTATACCCCTGATTCCACCGAAGACGGATGATCGGTTGTGGCTAATCCCGAGCAGTATTTGTGGTGGGATAACTCGCATCCGACGGCCGCAGCTCATGAGATTTTGGCGCAGTATTCTTTTTCACAGATTGCCATGACCATTCCTGAGCCGGGTTTTACTACTTTGATTGGCCTAGCTGGGCTGGGTTTATTGGTCGGGCGATGGAAGGCGCGCGCCAAGATGCGTTAAGTTGAGTGCCCGCCGGCCCTGACCGGTTTCCTCCTGGAAACCCAGCCCGATGGGCCATAAGCGCAAAAGCACTGTGCATGCGCCTATGGCGCTGAAAGCGATCCGCGCGCATTTCTGCGAGCGCCGGCTCAGCGCGATCTTATCATTCGGCTGTTCGAATCTTCGGATGATTTCGTGTCTCTCGCCATGGTCCAACGTGTGTCCGACCTAGGGGGGGGCGACGGTCAGGCTTTATTTGGAAAAGGCTTTTTCTGAGGAGGTTTCAGCAGCGCAAAATGTACGGAGCAAGGGAAGATATTACCGAACACCGCATTGGTCAGCTGATATTGTGTTCTCGCACCAGCGCTCCACCTTTGTCCTTGTTGCTCCAGCACGATCGAAGTGAGGCTGCCTTGGCTACTGCCGAGCGTTATGATCGTATTAATCTTGGACTTAGTGGTAGCGGCCGGATTGCTTGATGGATTAAATCCCTGCGCGTTCGCGACGATCATCTTTTTGTTGTCTTACTTGCAGGTCGCCCGCAAGTCGGGTCGAGAGATTTTGCAAATCGGGGTTGCGTATATCTTGGGGGTATTCTGCACCTATTTTGCCCTCGGGCGGGCCGATTCTTTACATGCTTCAGAGTGGTCATGGAGCTGCCACTGGGTATTTAGCGCTTTATAATGTCGCTTTCATTTTCCCGTTAACCATTGTCTTTTTGTGTGCTTTTTTCGGGCTGACCAGTGCAAGTCTTATTACGTTTCTGAAAAAGCCAGCTGCGGTGGTTAAATTTGCAACGGCGGGATTGTGCATCGTTTTAGCGTTGATGTTGATAGCCACTGCCTAAGGCGCCGGGTTTGGTAGAGCCAGATTGTTCTAAGTAACTAGTAACTTCCCAAACTCGGTTTCGTCGACAATGGGGATCCCGAGGCTCTCTGCTTTTTGCAGTTTGCTGCCGGCTTCTTCTCCGGCCAGGACGTATGATGTTTTTTTGCTCACGCTTCCGGTAACTTTGCCGCCGGCTGCTTCGATTCGTTGAGCGATCTGCTCGCGCGGTTGGCTTAAGGTGCCGGTGATTACCCAGGTGGTTCCTAGTAGGGGACCTGAGGATTGGGCCGAACTTTTCTCCCCTTTAAAGTTGAGGCCTGCCTGCCTGAGAGTCTCAATGAGCGCCCGGGTATTCTCTTGCTGAAAAAAGTTACGAATACTTCGGGCCATGATCTCACCCACGTTGGGTAGACCGATCAATTGCTCTTCGGAGGCTGTTTCCAGATCGGTTAAGGAGTCAAAAGCATTGGCAAGATCCCGCGCTGCGCCCGTGCCGACGTGAGGAATGCCCAGGCCTGCTAATAAGCGCCACAGCGGGCGGCTTTTGCTGCCTGCCAGTGCGGCGAGCAGATTTTGAGCACTCTTTGTTCCAACCCGGTCAAGCGCAGTCAGTTGGTTTTCTGTCAGTGCATAGATGTCGCCAATACCTTTGACTAAACCACTGCTGGTCAGTTGTTCCACCATCATCTCGCCAAGGCCTTCAATATCCATAGCGCCACGCGACGCGAAATGTTCGAGACGTCGATTCAGCTGCGCTGAGCATTGGGGATTGACGCAGCGGATTGCCACCTCGCCGGGCGTTTGAACTGCGGGGTGCTGGCAGGCCGGGCAATGGCTGGGCATTTCAAAAGCCGGAAGTGCTGCGGTGCGCTTTTCGGTGAGGACACGGACGACCGCCGGAATGATTTCTCCAGCTTTTTCAATGATGACCCAATCGCCGACTCGAATATCTTTCCGAGACACTTCGGAGGCATTGTGAAGGGTTGCGCTGGCCACGGTTGAGCCGGCCACAAAAACCGGCTTAAGCTTGGCCACCGGAGTTAGGGCTCCAGTGCGCCCCACTTGAATGTGGATGTCCAGCACCTGGGTTTCGGCTTGTTCAGCAGCAAATTTATAAGCGATAGCCCAGCGAGGGGCTTTGGAGGTCATACCTAATGTGTCTCGCAGCGCAAATTGGTCGACTTTAATCACGGCGCCGTCCGTCGCGAAGCCAAAACTCTGACGGAGTTCGTCCAACTCCCGAATGGCAGCTAGCGCCTCGTCTGCCGACGAGCAACGCCACGTTGGGCTGAGGCGAGGCAGGCCCCAGTCGTCGAGTCTTGCCAAGGCTTGCGAGTATTTCGACAGAGATTCATCAGCGCTTAAACGTCCGGTTCCGTGACAAGCAATAGCGAGTGGGCGGGTTGCAGTTACTCGAGAATCGAGTTGTTTGAGCGAACCTGCTGCTGCATTTCGGGGATTGGCGAACAGCGGCTGACCTAGTCGTTCGCGTTCTTGGTTAAGCCGGGCGAACCCTTCCAAAGGCAAATAAACTTCCCCGCGAATTTCGACTTCAGCCGGGAAGGGTGCTTTTAAACGACGAGGAACAGTTTCGATGGTGAGAAGATTTTGGGTGATATCGTCCCCAACCCGGCCGTCGCCCCGCGTGGCTCCCCAAATGAGGTTGCCGTTTTTGTAATAGAGACTGACCGCTACGCCATCGACTTTGGGTTCAAGGATGAGCTCGATCATGGGCTCGGTTTGGTCTCGCTGTAGAAGTTTGATCATTCTTACGAAAAAGGCGCGGACTTCGGCTTCATCGTAGGTGTTGTCGAGACTAAGCATGGGCTCCAAGTGTTCCACGGGCTGGAAACCTTCTGAGGGTTTTTCTCCGACCCGGCGGGTGGGTGAAGAGGACTCGGCCAGCTCAGGGTGCGCCGCTTCCAGGTCTTGAAGCTCAACGAGAAGTCGGTCATACTCCTGATCGCTGATCTCAGGTGCAGCTTGCTGGTAATACAGGTCGTTGTGCCTTAAAAGCTCTTCCTGAAGAAATCGAATACGCTGTTGAGGATCCATAAAGGGGCGAGTAAGCGAAAGGCGTGGGACTTAGTCCCGTTCAGGATGCGGCAGCCAGCACGCTAAGGTTACGCCGAACAGACCGCCGAGACTATCGGCGAACCAATCGCCCAAGTCTAGTCCTTGGCGTCCGGGAGTCAAAGTTTGATACCACTCATCAAGCCCTCCTAGTGCACTAATGGTGGCCACACAAAAAAGCCAAGCAAACCAAGGGAAGGATGCGCGTCTCGCCAGGGCTAGGCCTCGAGCAAGGCAAAAACCACCGGCGGAGAACAGGCCGAAGTGCGCAATTTTATCCAAGTGCGGGATATCAACCGAGGGAATGGACCGACCTTCAATCGTCGAGAGGGCCACGACGCTCAGCATCCATAGAGGGAACAGGGTGAGAAAAAAAGCGGGCGAAAGCTGCAGGGCCCAGCGCCAGAGTGAGTACATGGAAGGATAGTTGCACAATTTGGGACGTCGACCTGAACAAAAAGCACCAATTTTTTAACAGGAAGGCAGCTTGCAGCAAGGCAAGCTCGAAAGTCTGAAGGCCTTCCGCCTTACGTCAAGGGGGGATGGTGCACCAATATCAAGACGCGCATGCGGTTGGCACGATGCATGCTATACCCATGCTTGTCCATCAAAGGACAGTGCGAAAGGGACAAACAAACTCGCATACAACAACCGGCCCACTTGGAGGGGTAGACTTAGGAGATGGGGGACTCCGAAGTCTGGGACCAAGTCGGGCCGGTTATCTTTTTTAGGGCCACGCTTTTTGTTTGGCCCTTTTTCTAAGATCAGGGAGTCATGACCGAGATTTCAATTCGACAAAAAAAACGCGCCGACTCCGTAGGGAGCCGACGCGGATTGATTCAAGCTAACCCGCCTAAAGGTGGTTGGGGTTGGATCCAGCGAGTGATGTTGGCCTGGTCAGCGCACGTAGGTGAAGCTGAAGCTCGCCCGAGGGCGACTGCGGCCGCAGTGGCTGTAGTATGGGCGGTGATAGGCATGACGATACACAGGGCGGCGGTGATATACCGGACGGTGCACCACAACCGGACGATGGATCACTACGGGAGCCGAGTAACCACAACCGTAGGAGGAGTAGTGACCGCCGTGGCTTGGGTAGTAGTACCCCCCACCAGCATGAGCCGTGCTAAGTTGGAGGAGAGCCATTCCGCCTGCTACACAGGCAAGAGCAAGGAGTTTTTTCATAGTGTTGTTTTTCGTTGGTTTTGACTGAAAGGCAAAGTTGAATCAACAAGCCAACCAATCGTGTCTTTTGATGGACGGAAACTTCTTTGGATTTATTCAAAAAAATCGAATTAAGCGGATTCCTAAGCGGATTCCTAAGCGGATTCCTAAGCGAAACTCTCAAACCTCTTGAGCAAAACCGCTGGCAGCCGCATTGCCCTCATGCGATTCAATTGTGATAGAGATATAGCTTTAATATTGCACAGAACGCGGTTCAAGCAACCCACCGACCGCTGCTTTGCGCCTCTGCTTTGCGCCTCTGTTTTCGCCTTCGATTTTACTCGAGAAGCGTGTGACCGCGCCTTAAATTAAGTGTGACCGCGCGTTGAATTTTGTTAAATTTTGGCAAAGCGGATCTATTGAAAAATATTTCTTGCGTTTCATCTCAGGACTATTATTCTGGTCATCCCTTACGAGTGCTTAGGCACAAGTGTGGGTGCGACCTCCGAGGATGGGGGCCAGCATCGCTCTCCGACATAACCTTGTTAAGGTTTTCGCTCGCTGCGCTTAATTCGTCCTAATTTTACTTAGTTTTTTGGCCCTTGCTCAACCTTAGCAAAAGTCAAAATTTTAAGCTTTTCAGAAGCTGCTGCTCTTCGCAATAGAGGCAACAGCCTTTCTGATCTGGAATTAGAATCGACGGTTCAGTTGCAGACTAGCAATTCTGGGGTCGAGCTGTCCCTAGGTTTCGAGGCACAAAACTTGGTTTATGCAGCGCTAAGTCATTAGCTCATCATGGGTCATCACTGTGTTTACCGAGTGACTATACAGTCAGGTGTATTTTAACGAGTAGCCGGGCTAGAGGCAATTTTGTGCTGAAAAATCGTTTTCTCAAGGCCTTTCGGTCGTTTAATCGCTCGTTCTGGCGGCCCTATATGATTCGTTCGAAAGAGTGTTTCGTTTCAAGGTCTTCCGGTCGACTGAATCTCCTGTCTCCGCCTGTCTCCTCCTGTCTCTCTTCCCCAGGGAAAAGTCTTCAACCAGCTACCACCACTTCTTTCTTTAAATCGCTTATCTGCCTATTCGGCTCACACCCGCTACCCTGCTCTTATGCCTACCATCAATCAGCTCGTCCGTAAGGGGCGCAAAAAAGTCTCCGTCAAGTCGAAGTCACCAGCGTTGTCTGAGTGCCCGCAGCGTCGTGGTGTTTGCACTCAGGTCATGACCCGTACGCCAAAGAAGCCAAACTCGGCTTTGCGCAAGGTGGCCAAAGTACGCCTTACTAATAAGCAGGAAGTGATTGCCTACATTCCTGGCGAAGGGCACAACCTTCAGGAGCACTCCATTGTCTTGGTGCGTGGTGGTAGGGTGAAGGATTTGCCCGGGGTTCGTTACCACATTGTGCGCGGTAGCCTTGACACCCTCGGCGTGGACGGACGTCGTCGTGGTCGTTCTAAGTACGGTGCCAAAACGCCGAAAGAAGGCGCAGCCGATACCAAGGGTAAAGGCAAAGGCAAGAAAAAATAATTTCCCGCTAATTTATTCGGTCCTCAAACTCTCCTTTTAAACTTTTTTATTATGTCACGCCGCAATCGAGCTGTTCAACGTCCTTTACTTCCCGACTCCCACTACGGTAGCCCAGTGGTCACGCGTCTCATCACCACCGTGATGGATTCCGGTAAGCGCTCCTTGGCGGAACGCATTGTTTATGGAGCCATCGACAAGTGCAATCGCAACGCGGATAGCGTGGATCCACTTGAGGTTCTCAATAAGGCGATCGAAAATATTAAACCAAGACTCGAAGTGAAAAGCCGTCGAGTTGGGGGTTCGACTTATCAAGTGCCCATGGAAGTTCCGCCAGAACGTCAACTTTCCCTAGCCATGCGCTGGTTAGTTGGATTTGCATCGCGCCGCAAAGGGGCCATGGCCGACTCGCTCGCCCACGAAATTCGCGACGCTGCTGCCGGTCAGGGTAACGCCATTAAAAAGCGTGACGACGTTCATAAAATGGCTCAAGCCAACCGCGCCTTTGCTCACCTTCGTTGGTAATCCTTCTCGACTGAGCAATTTCTTAATCCATGACCGCCACCGCCACAGCCCCAGCCGCGCCAGCGAATCCGAATGCTTCGGGTCGCGCGTTCCCGCTTGAGCTGACGCGGAATATTGGAATTTCGGCGCACATCGACGCAGGAAAAACCACTTTGACGGAGCGCATCCTGTTCTACACAGGCATGATCCATAAGATCGGGGAGGTGCACGAAGGTACTACGGTGACCGATTGGATGGAGCAAGAAAGGGAGCGTGGCATTACCATCACTTCCGCTGCGACGACATGTTCTTGGGTGCAAAAAGCG
>DAIRSW010000140.1:0-7310 GCA_036804205.1 Verrucomicrobiia bacterium
GGGTGGGATTCGAACCCACGGTAGGTTTAACCCCACGCTCGATTTCGAGTCGAGTGCCTTCGACCGGACTCAGCCACCCTTCCTTTTAATAACAGGGAAAGTATGCCCAAATGTTGAGCTTACCGCAAGAGCGAATTTGCTTGGCTAGGCTTCGGGCAGGCCAAGATCAGTACTGAAGGTCGCTGGAAAAGCGTCGTGAACAACATCTTCGAGTTGATCCAGGGAAAAGGGTTTTTGGAGAAAGCCGGTCGCTTGCTGGCCATCAAGCCGTTTCGCCAAATCAATGTTGGTGTATCCACTGAAGATCACCACCGGGAGGTCTGGTCTAATCTTCCTTAAGGCGCTCAGGGTGGCGACGCCGTCCATGCCTGGCATGGTCATGTCGATAAGGGCTAAGTCGATGGCTTCATTTTGTGTTTCAAAGATATCCAACGCTTCTTCGCCTCCCTCGGCCAGCATAACCCGGCAGCCAAGGCTTTCCAGCATCATCCCGGTAAGGTCTCGGACCATGGCCTCGTCATCGACCAAAAGAATGGTGTAACTCATGGATCGTCCTTTCCCGATGCGTGCCCCGACTGGCTGGGGGAGTCTATTCTGCCGATGTTCAGCCGGGAAGAAGACTCGCATTCTTGTGCCATGACCGGCCGTGGACTGCACCTCCACATAGCCGTGATGGGCTCTAACAATCCCTTGGACCGCTGCTAAACCAAGGCCTCGACCCGTGAAACGGGTTGTAAAGAAGGGGTCGAAGATTTTGCTTTGGGTCTCAGAATCCATCCCACACCCAGTATCTTCCACTTCTACCATCACATATGAACGTGCTTGCATTGTCTCGCTCTCCGACCGATTTTCGTTTCTGCTGATGGTTCGTGTTTGGGTTCTAAGCACGATGGTTCCCGACTGGGCATGGAGAGCGTCCGATGCATTGGTGATCAGGTTCATAATAACCTGACGAAATTGGGTGGGATCACACTTCACACTTGGGAGTTCGTCTTCCAATTCGTAGATGAGAGTGGCCGATTTACTGAGGCTGACTGACAAAAGCTGGCCCATCTCACGAATGGCTTGGTTCAGGTCCAGCAGTTCCATCGTGAGCGCACCCCGCCCGGCGTAGGCGAGCATTTGCCGGCAAAGCTCGGCAGCACGCTCTGCGCTAACATCGATATCTTTGAGGCGCTCTTGGGTGGGATGGTTTTCCTCAAGTTGAAAACGGGCTAGCTCAGCATTGCCCATGATGGCGGTGAGCAGGTTGTTGAAGTCATGGGCGATGCCACCTGCCAAAAGGCCCAGGCTTTCGAGCTTTTGTGTCTGCCGGATCTGCTCTTCGAAGTTTTCATGCTCTTCTTTGGCCAGCTGACGCTCGGTCATGTCGCGTCCGGCAATTAGTACAGCTTCAAGTTTTCCATCTGCATGGTGTTGGGGCATGAACTTAAAATCCCACACATGCCGATGTTTTTCGTAGGTGCCATCATAATGCAGCTTTGCTTCTTTTTCACTGACTAAGACTTCGCTGACTTTTTCTTGCAGGGGGTCAGCGAGAGCGGGAGGAACTTGGGTCCACGACATAGGTTCCTCGCTCAGTTGAATATGCAACTCCTTGATTGCAGCCGGGTTGGCATAAAGAAGGTTTTTTTGGCGATCCACTTGCATGACCACGTCGGGCAAGGATTCTGCAAGGGTTCGAAACTTTTTTTCTTGTTCTCGCAGAGCGGAGGTATGCTGCCGCACTTGAGCTCGCAACTGAAAGTTCCAGAGGTAGCCCAAGGCGATCACTAATCCGAGAAAGGAGATTAGTATGGCCACTCGACTAAGTTCGGCTGCCCAAGTGATCTGGCCAACTCCTCTTGCGGCACCAATCCACCGATTGTTTATCGAGTCAATGACTCCATTTTCTAGCGCATGTTGCACCGCCTTGTTTAAAATGCCTTGAAGAATCTCCTGGTCCAGCCGGGTGGCCATACAGTTTTGTCCGACGTAAAGCGGAACTCCAATTTTTTTAATCTGGCCACCAAGGTTATTTTGAATGGCGTGATATTGAACAATCTGAAGGTCCCCAATAAGGGCATCGGCCTGACCTTTTGCAACCAGATCGATGGCTTCGCCGAAGTCTCGAGTCCAGAGAGGAGTAAATTGCACTCCAGCTTGCTTCAAAAACTCTTCAGCATAATCACCCAGTTGCATGGCTATGACCAGGTCTTGCAGATCATTCACTTTCACAATTTCGTGGCGATCCGAGCGCGTAAAAACATGGGCTGGTACCTGGAACATTTCTTGGCTAAACCTAAACCGCTTCGCCCGCTCCTCACTAAAGAATAATGAAGTCAAAACATCCTGTCGGCCATCAAGGATCATTTCTTGCGCTTCTTTGAAAGCGACGTGGGTGAACTCCGCGCCGACATTTAATTGGTCTGCCATCCAGCGGGCCAGTTGAACGCAGATGCCATCGGAGCCACCTTGACTATTGAGAAACTCGAATGGTGCGTAGCGTTCTTGGCTAACAAAACGAATGGTCTGTTTTTTTTCAAGAAAAGCTCGCTCCGCTCGGGTAAGAAGGATTTCCGCCGAGCTGGGTTGAGCCGATAAAATAAACGAGCAAAAAAAGAACACTCCACCTAGTATCGCATTTGTTGTGCGGTAACCGGTTATCGTTAGAGGATTCATGGTGATTAGCATGTGCGAACTCCGTGGGCCAAAATGACTTGGGAGCACGGAGCTGCCTGAAGATATTCAGGCAATTCTTTAGATTAACTGCCTATCTAACCAGAAAAAGACCTTGAGGACAAGCTTTTTAAATGCCTCGTCGCCAAGCTCTTCAGCAGGAATTCTCACCGTTTGTTCAACGGGGCAAGCGCATCACTCTGCCGTCTTCAATTTCCATGGTGTTGGAAGCGGCCTCACCCTGGGTGCAAATGGAATCATGGTCCCAAATGTCGATAATGCCGAACAGGCGCGTGGCCTCGTGGCGGCCTGCCGCTATGCTCCCGTAGGTATGCGTGGCATGTCCAGTTCCATCCGGGCGGCGGCTTTGGCTGGGACTTTGCCGGATACCTCAAAGATGGTCTGCCGGAAGTGGTGCTCATTGTGCAAATCGAGACCCCGGCCCGGAGTCGAAAATGCGGCGGAAATCGCTGCTGTCGATGGGGTGGATGTGTTGTTTGTAGGACCTGCTGATTTGACGCATCCATGGGGATCCATGGCCAGATGCAGCACCCGTTGTTTTTGGAGGCTTGTGAAAAAGTTAGTCGTGAATGCGCTGCGCATCAGTTGGTTGCTGGAATTTTTCTGCGGAAAAAGGAAGAAATTCAAGCAGCCGTCGCGCTGGGATTTTCCTTGATCGCCGTGGGCTCGGACCTGGGTATCCTGAAGGCTGGCATGAAGACGGGGCTCACCGAGTCGGCATGAGTATCAGTTTTTCTGGAAGGTCTCGCAAGATGACCAGTTTGTACCTTCAGTCCGCCGATGACCGGGGATCGCTTTGATTTTTTTTAAGAATGGATCCCGAGGACAGCCACATGTCCTTCGGGAACATTCAGCTCGATTTTACTATCGCCCATGTCGTTTAAAGTTCCGCCCGCGAGGACACTGACGGGCAGGGATATTTCCTCTCGAGCCGGCGCTTTGCCGAAATTCGCAATGACGAGGTAACGGCTGCCGGTTCCTCCTGTCACTTGCAGACCCCGGCAATCCGGCGAGCTGGTAACGAACAGGGTGTCGGCATTTTTTTCACTCAGAGTTCGGGTTGCGGCTGCGGTAATGCCTGAGCGGACCACCGCGCCGAGGTCAAGCAGCAGGCTGCCGGCATCGTAATGTTGGCTATCAACATGGCAGCCGCAGCAGACTTCATCGGCATAAATCGAGCCTCCGGCTTTCGCCGTATGCAGGCGGTTGCCGAGTGCTCTGAGAGTGATCTGGCGGTCTGCCGGCCTAAAAATGGAAAGCTCAGGCCCATACAAGCGGGTGACCGAAAGGCAGTCATCGATATTGAGCCAATTGCCCGGGATCGTGCGGGTTTCGGCTGTGCCCGGGCATCCCGCCAGAACAAACCCGCCCTCCGCAGATGTATAGTGGCGCCTCATGCCATTGAAGAGATCATTGGGGATTTGTAGAAAGAGACCTTTGACTTCCCGCAAGCCCGTCCGTCCTGCCACCCCCGCCCGCTGCAGGATCACCAGACTTTGATCATCCGGCAACGCTACGCAGGCGAGATCGATGAGTGCAACAATGCGAGCTGATTCGCCTTCAGCGATAAAGTGTTCGCTATGGACGTGGATGCTGCCGCAAGTGGCAAATCCGCCCTCGAAAGTCTCCATCTGTTTTGCTTTGCCACGGTGGTCGTTGGACATGCCCATGCCGTGAATGCGGGGGGAAAGGTTTCCCCGCCACTCCGCCATAGTACTTGCATTTGGCGGAAGGCAGAGACCTTGAGGCCCCTCGGCGGAGCGCCAGGTCCATGAAACCAAACGCTTCTCACCGCGTACCAGAGTCGCCCCGTGGAACTGCTCCAACCAGGAGTTGAGGATCGGAATGGGCGGGTTTGCCGCGGCTGTTTTTTGGTTGTCGGAAAAGAATTTGCGATGCCAGTAAGCACCCATGGAAAGTGAAACCGCCCGGTCGCCTTCGAGCCGTGCATAGTAAAGCGGCGAAACCGATTCCAATTCTTTGAGTCGCCCGGAGAGGAACGAGCCGTCCTCATTGTGTCGGGCCTCCTTCTGGATCTGATCCAGCCAACCGTGCTCGAAAGATGCGGCTTCGTGATCGCCCAGGAAATCCTGCGCCCAGAGCCAAACCGGAATGGCGTAGTCCTGGCAATAACAATATCTCGCCCGCGTATCGCCTCCGATCCGCCAAAGCCTTCCGTCTGGAAAGGTGCAGGTCTTTACCAACTGCCAGAGTTCCCGGGCATGGTGATAGAGCGCTTCCGGTGCCTGCCATCCTTGTGCGCGACAGCTGCAGTGAAGCATCGCGATATTGGACAGGCAAATCGCCATGTAGCCGACATTCAAATAGCCATGGTGATCGCAGGCCATGGAATTAAAAATATTGGCCCCGACATACCAATCCGAGAGGGGACGTCCCTCGATGATCTCGGTGCTCTTCGCGTCTTCTGGAATCGAGATTCCATTGAGCAGAAAGGCCGTTCCTTTTTCCAGAAAAGCATCCCGGCGTGGTGTGTCGGGGAACATCAGCGCCGTGCGAAGGAGTATGCAGCCATTCCAGATATTACTCTCCGGTTTGTTAAGGGCACCATCGCTCAGCCCGGCTACAACCGGATAGTGATCCAGCAACCAGTCACTCTCCGAGAGCAGGACACGTTGGAGGCAGTCACGATCTGAATCGGTGAGGTGATCGTCCAGAGCCTCCAGTCCATGCATCATCCGCTCCAGGGCCAGAGCACTGATCCAGGATCGCCCCCAGGTCTCACCATCGGTGGCGGTGCCACCCCCGACATGGTTGCTGCGCAGGGCAAAACGCGTGGTGCACAACGCGAGATCCAGCATTTCATCGGTACTCATTCCGGTGCACTGCGGGTCGGTTTGCGTATCGGTGGCGAGCACGGCCAGTGCGGCTGCGGCCGTGGCATTGGTCTGCACCGCCCAATGCCCATGATCACCAGGACCAAAGCAGGTCAAATCCTCACTGCCTGGAATCCCGTAGAAATGCCTGCGCATCGCAGAGGGCCAGGGCTCGAGTTGGCGCCGGTAAAGAGCGGGCAGGTCGATTGACATGTTGCAGTTGTAAAGGAATTGCCGCGGTCCTTAAGCTTTTCAAGTCAAAGAACAGGGAAATTTACCACAGCGGGGGCTTCGTCCAGATCGGAATGCGATTCAGGCCTCCGGGGTCAGGGGGGCCCAGGATGTCTGCGCCGGCGGAGTGGTCGAGAGGAGAAACTCGCATCGGCGGCGGCATTCTCGCAGGATACTGGAGACTCCCAGGTTGTAGGCGAGATCGTTCAAACACTCGGGATCACGGGCGAGATCGAAGAGTTCCTCGCGAAGATAGTTTTCCGGGGTCGATTCGTGAATGGTCAGGATGCGCCGGTATTGCCAATGTTCATTTTCGAAAATCTGCCAATGAGAGTCGGGATCCCGTTCGGGACTGTGCCAGCTGGCGTCGGACTCCGCGAAGGCCCAATCGCGGAATTCGGTGGTGTCGCCGCGGACGACAGAAAGCAGGGGACGGCAAGGGACGCAATCATGATAGGACGGCCATCGTTTCGACAATGCCTCCCGGGGATTGAGCCCGGCGGCGTCGAGAATGGTCGCGGCGACATCGGTCAATTCCACCGGACCTTCATGTATACGCTGTGCGTCGTGCCCGGGAATTCGTATGGCGAGCGGGACGCCCAGCGACTGCCCCAAGGGGTAACCTTTTTGAAGCAGCCCGTGATCGCCCAACATCTCGCCATGATCGGAGACAAACAGGACTATGGTATGGTCCCAAAGGTCTCTCCGAACAAGCGTGTCAAGAATGCGTCCCACCTGATCGTCAATCATGCGCACCATGGCCTTGTAGCCGATTTGAAGTTTGTGAATGTGTTCGCGATCGTCGGGAGTGAGGCTGCCATGCGGATCCACAATGGGATCCGGAGGAGAATCAGTAAACATCTCAAGGTAGCGCGCCGGAGGATCGTAGGGCACATGCGGGCCGCAAAAGGAACAAAGCGCGAACCAAGGGTGCTCTGAATCTGTCTGCTCAAGAAATTCCACGGTCTTCGTCGCTGTGAGGACATCCACCGCATCGCTTTCGTCAAATGGCCATGGGGTGACACGATCCCGATTTCCTTTCGCCAGCGAAAACGAGCCGCCGCTGCAACGCCCAAGGTGATCGCTCAAATAAGATTGCAGCAGTCCCTTTTCCGCCAGATGGGCAGCCCAATCGCAGCGGTCACGGCGAATGAGAAACTTTCCCGATGATTCCCACAGCGTGTCGAAGCCGTATTTTTTGATTTCATTTTTGAGAGCAATGAGGTCGTGATTGCCTTTGTGCTGTCCGAACCAATCCCAACCTTGCAGGAGATGGAGTTTTCCGAATGCGGCTGTGTGATAACCTGCCCGCTGAAGAGCTTGCGGGTAGGTTGGGTGTTCCCGGGAGAGATCGCCGGACATGGTCAGCATCCCGATCTGGTGCGGGTATTTTCCGGTCAGCAAGGCCGCACGGGCTGGTTGGCACATCGGGCTGACGGTCAGACATTTTGAGAAGGCACATGAGGCGGCGATCCGGTCGATGTGAGGAGTTGTCATCCTGGCCCCGGGCAGAAATCCGACATGATCCCGCCGGAGTTGGTCGGCCATGATCAGAAGAATGTTGGG
>DAIRSW010000141.1:0-7050 GCA_036804205.1 Verrucomicrobiia bacterium
GTTATCCTTACATTCACCCACATGCAATAGCGAGGGGCGCGAAAGTTGGAGTCCCGGCTTTAGCCGGTGTCGAGACGAAACGCACACAGAGTTATGGAGGAAGACATTGCTCCGAGAACCTTCTTCTGGTAAGAAAATGGTTTCGTCTTTAAGTCGATCATTCTGGCCGTGTTCATTTGGGATGACAGAATACTAAATGATCCGGATGGCAACACGATTGTTGGAGCTGCCCGCTAGCTTCCAGCAAAACAAAACTGCAGTCTGGCCCATTTCATTGTTCCGCATCGTTGTTTATATTCGTTCAAGCAACTTTGACGGACCGGCTCCCCACGAGCGTTTACCTTCATGCTCCTCAAGAGCTTCATGGTGTTTAGTTAGCTTTGCGGAGGCGGAGCGGTCGCTGCTTCTATGCGGAGAAGCTGGGCTTTCCATTCCGGGCCAGCCGAGTATCCTCCTACCCCGCCGCGTGCCGGGATCACGCGATGACATGGGATCACCAGGAGAAGAGGGTTTGTTGCGCAGCAACGTGCTACCGCGCGTGCGCCACGCGGGCAGCCGAGTTGGGCGGCCAACGTCCCGTAGGTGATGGTGTTTCCGGCTGGCACGCTTCGTAAAGCTGATCGAAATCCGGCCAGCCAATGGCCAGAGCGCTCCATGGGAACGTGCAGCGGTGCTTTTGCAAGAAAGGTCAGCGCAGCGAAGTAGTCTTCAGGCAGGAGGCTCTCAGGCATAGTGGCCGGCAGCTCCACCCGGACGAGTGCATCCTTTCTCCAAGAAAGACTTAACCACAAGGATCCGAAGCGTCTTAGTTCTTTTTTTGCCTGGAGACCTGCGAGCGCTGTCTCGGTCGATATCTTTTCTTCCATTGCTAGATCATATTATTGTCATGGCATTCATGGTAAAAAGCAACTCTCACCGGTCACTAGGAAATTGGACGCGCAGCCTCATCTGGATCGCAGGATTGCCTCGGCTTGGCATTGACCCCGAACCAGATTGAGTGGATAACTTGGTTCAATGATTGATCTTGCTGAACAGGCTGGGAGTTTTTCGGCTTCCGTCGAAGAAATGTTTAGTCCTGGGGGCTTGATGGCCGGGGCGCAGCATTTTGAATTTCGTCCACAACAGCAAGAGATGAGCGCGGCCATTGCGCATGCGCTGGAAAAGGGCAGTCATTTGGTAGTGGAAGCTGGAACCGGGGTCGGCAAGTCGCTGGCTTATCTGTTGCCGTCGGTGCTCTGGGCGGTGGAAAAAAATATTCGCGGGGTGGTCAGCACTCACACCATTCATTTGCAGGAACAGCTGCTTCGCAAAGACCTGCCGTTACTCCAGAAACTTTTGCCCAAAGAGTTTCGAGCGGCCTTGCTGAAGGGGCGTTCGAACTATCTCTGTCCGCAACGCTTACGCATTGCCAGAGCACGCGGCTCGGAGCTGTTTGACAGTGTGGAGCAGGAAGAGCTGGAACGTCTCGCAGCTTGGGCCAAAAAGACCCAAGACGGCACCCTCAGCGATCTGGAGTTTCAGCCGAATCACAAGGTTTGGGAAGAAGTTTGTAGCGAGGGCCACGCCTGTACTCCCAAAACCTGTTCGCCGTCGTCTTGTTTTTTTCAAAAAGCGCGTGCTGAGGCTGAGGCGGCGCATCTGGTGGTGGTGAATCATACGCTTTTCTTTTTGCTGATGGCCTTGGCTGATGCTGGTGAGGAGGAGGAGGGTTATCTCGGCGCGGGAGATTTCGCGATTTTGGATGAAGCCCACACTATTGAATCGGTGGCGGCGCGTCAGATTGGGGTAGGACTTTCTCAGTTTGGCTTGTTGCGCTCGCTGAGCAAACTCTATAATCCTCGCACCAAGAAGGGCTTGTGCACACTGGCTTTGTTTGGAGAAGGCTCTCGGATGACGACTGAAGCCATTGACGCAACCGAGAAGTTTTTTGCCGCGATTGAAGATCAAGAACTGAGCGGTTCAACACGTGAAAAGCGGCTGCGGCGGCCGAACTGGATTACCGATACACTGAGCCCCAAGTTGCAAGAGCTCGAGGCAGCGGTCATCGACCGAGCCAAGCAGCTGGAGTTACCCGAGGTCACTGAAGATCTTCGGGAAGCCATTCGAAAGATTCGTGATCAACGGGTTTCTCTGATGCACTGCATTGAGCAGCCTCATCAGGACGAGGTTTATTGGATCGAGCGCAGCGGTAAAACTCGACGCTGGTTGACCCTCAACGCCGCACCGATCAATCTCGCCGAAGTGTTGTCGCGCATGCTATTTCGTCCGGGTAACAGCTGTATTATGACCAGCGCCACTCTCTCGGATGGTCGACCGGATCTTATTTATTTTCGGCAGCGGGTGGGAGCGGAAAAGATTCCGGCTTTAAGCTTAGGCAGTCCGTTCGACTACCAGAAGCAAATGAAGCTTTATTTAGTTAAGTCGATGCCTGACCCGAGGGATCAACGCTATGAAAAGGAGTTGAGCCGCTGGATTTTGCATTTTGTGAAGTTGAGTCAAGCGCGAGCGTTTGTGTTGTTTACCAGCTACCAATCCATGCAGAACGTGGCGCGGATTCTAGAGCCTCCGATCGAGCAGCAGGACTGGCGTTTGGTGGTGCAAGGCCAGGGCCTGAGTAGGGAACAAATGTTGGAGGCTTTCCGTTCTGGAGAAAAGCCTACGGTGTTGTTTGGCACGGACAGTTTCTGGACGGGGGTGGATGTGCAGGGCGAAGCGTTAAGCAACGTAATTATCACCCGCTTACCTTTTGGGGTGCCGGATCATCCTTTGATTGAGGTCAAGCTTGAGGAGATTGAAAAACGGGGCGGCAATGCTTTTCAAGATTATAGTCTGCCCGAGGCAGTGATCCGCTTGCGCCAAGGCGTTGGGCGTCTCATCCGCACCCATAAGGATCGCGGCATGGTGGTGATTTTGGACAATCGCATCGTGAGCAAAAGCTATGGCCGAGCCTTTTTGCAAGCTTTACCGGACTGCCCGAGGGAAATTTTATGATGATCAGCGAGTTAAAGTCTCAAGCACGCCGTGAGCCGGTCGAAGCCGAGGTGGTGGTTCAATTGGTGCAAACTCAAGAACGCGAAACGCGCGATGGGAAGCCTTTTCTCACCGTGGAATTTGCGGATCTATCGGGAACCATCAATCTTCAGGCTTGGAGTTCGCATCCCCAGTTTGACATGTTGCAGACGCTGAAAGTACAAACGGTGGTGCATCTCATCGGCGTTTTCCAAAGCGGCAACTTCGGCGTGGAGAGTCGTCAGTGGACAGTGAAACTCGCCGAGGCCGAAACAAGAAACGCCTTCTTTTCGAGACAACACTCGGAGCATCGCAGCATGCTCCAAGAAATGCAGACCATGGTGCAGTCCTGGCAGAGTGAGCCGCTTAAAACGGTGGCTTTGCTTTTTTTGGACGAATTTTCTAGTCGCCTGCTAAGAACTGGCGCAGCGCGGTATTATCATCATGCCCGCCGGGGTGGTCTGATCGAGCATACGCTGCAGATGATGAGGCATGCTCAGGCTCTTTCGTCCGTGGAGCCACGCGTGGATGGGGAACTGCTGATGGCAGGTGCCTTGTTTCATGATGTTGGCAAGATGTGGGAGAATGTTTATAATGAAGAATCGCTGGAAATGCCGTATCTGGCTCCGGGCGAACTTTTGGGGCACATTATTTTGGGGATCGAGTTGGTGAATCGTTTGTGGCGGCGTTGTAACCCTCCGGACGAGCAGGAGGCTGAAGCGCGCAAGAAAAATGAGGAATTGCGTTTGCATTTATTGCACCTGATCGCCTCGCATCATGGCGAGCTCCAGTTTGGCTCTCCGGTCGTGCCTAAGACGCCTGAGGCCTTTGCTTTGCACAGCATTGATGCCTTGGATGCTCAGTTGGAAATGACGGCCCAAGCCTTTGCGGAGTCCAGAGAACTCGGGGAGAATATCGTTGAGCGCTACCGACCACTTCCAGGAAACCTGGTCCGCCGCAGCACGAATTAGGTTGTCTCGATGCCCTTGCGGCAGGATCCAGTGCGAACGTGAGAAAGGGTGCCGTTGCGGACCGGGGGGTGGTTTCTTAGCCGCTTTGGAATGAGAACTTGATGTGGATTCTTTTTTGTCGCATGCTGAGCAAAGCTTGGTCGAACCTTTTCCGGATCCGCAGCGTAACTTAAGTTGAGCTGGCGAGTCCTGCGACTCTGCGACTCTGGCGTGGTGTAGTCGCCGAGCTTTCCGGGCGGTAAACCTGGAAACACGAGTTGCCCAAGTTTACCCATTCTCACTTTTCAACGATTCCATGAGCGATTCTGCAAAACCCAAGAGCGTGCTGTTTGTGTGCACAGGCAATATTTGTCGTTCGCCGATGGCCGAAGCACTTTTTCGTGCCGCAACCCAAGGCGATCCCTCGTGGCAAATTGCTTCTGCTGGAACGTCCGCCCTCTTTGGCCAAGCTGCCAGTGAGCCGGCCGTCGCGGCTCTTAAGGAAAAGAAAATCGATCTCAGCACCCACCTATCGCAGCCACTGTCCGAAGAACTTATTGCGGGGGCTGACTACATTTTTGCCATGACGCATGGCCATCTTGAAGCGCTGCAGATTTTTTTTCCAGGGGCCGAAGATCGCGCGTTTTTGCTTCGGGACTTCATTCCTGGACTCGAACCCGAACTACGGGATGTTCCCGATCCCATTGGCATGAGTCTGACTACTTACCGCGAGTGTCGCGATGTCATCGCCGAGGCAATTCCTTACCTACTCCAATTTATGGCTCAACCCCAAACCACCATCCGTCCTGTCAACGAAAACACCGCCACCGTTCGTCTCGCCATTGGGGCGGATCACGGGGGCTTTTACCTCAAGCAAGCGCTTGTGAAAAAACTGCAGCTACAGGGCTACAACGTCTCTGACTTTGGCGCGCACAGTGAGGCCTCAGTAGATTATCCCGACTTCGCGGCCCCGGTGTGCGAGGCCCTGCAACGCGGGCGCGCTGACATGGGAATTCTCATTTGCAAATCGGGATTAGGCATGTCGATGACTGCTAACCATTTTTCAGGAATTCGTGCTGCTCTGGTGCACGACGAATCCACGGCGGCTCTGAGCCGCGAGCATAATGACGCCAATGTTCTGTGCCTAGGCGCGGCGCATCTTGAAGAGACCGAGGCTTGGGCTATCGTACGGGCTTGGTTGAACACGCCATTTTCGGGAGGACGCCACGCGCAGCGGGTCGAGAAACTGCATGCTATAGATAGTCCCCTAGCTCAGACCGACCCGGATATTTTTGAAGCAATCCAGCTGGAAGAAAGCAGGCAGAGCGACAAGATAGAATTGATTGCGTCTGAAAACTTTGCCTCGCCGGCCGTGCGTGAAGCACAGGGGTCCATTTTGACCAACAAATACGCGGAAGGCTACCCTGGCAAACGTTGGTACGGCGGGTGTGAACATGTTGACGTCGTTGAAAGCTTGGCCATTGAGCGCGCAAAAAGTTTGTTTCAAGCCGAGCACGCCAATGTTCAACCGCACAGCGGGAGCCAGGCCAATACTGCGGTGTATTTTGCCTCACTGGAAGTTGGCGACCGGATTTTGACCATGGACCTTTCTCATGGAGGACATTTGACCCACGGCAATAAAGCCAACTTCTCCGGGCGCTTTTTTGATGTCGTCCATTACGGCGTGAGTGAGAGCGATGAGCGTATCGATTATGATAGCTTAGCGAAGTTAGCGAAGGAAAGCCGGCCAAAAATGATCACCGCTGGTGCCTCGGCTTATCCGCGAGTCATTGACTTTGCCAAAATGCGGGAGATCGCCGACTCGGTTGGTGCCTTGCTGTTTGTGGACATGGCGCACATTGCCGGGTTGGTTGCAGCCGGGGTCCACCCCAGCCCAGTTCCTTATGCTGATTTCGTAACCACCACCACTCATAAAAGTTTGAGAGGCCCCCGTGGTGGCTTGATTCTATGTGGACCAGACTGGGCCAAAAAGATCGACTCCCAAGTGTTTCCCGGAATTCAAGGCGGCCCACTCATGCACGTGATCGCGGCGAAAGCGGTGTGCTTTCTTGAGGCGTCGCAGCCGGGTTTTGTTCAATATCAAAACCAGATCGTGCGCAACGCCAAAGCACTCGCGGCGCGGCTTACCCACAACGGTTTGCGCTTGGTCTCCGGCGGCACCGACAACCACTTGATGCTTGTCGACTTAAGGCCCCTGGGTTTGGTCGGTTCGCAGGCCGAGGTTTGGCTCGACGAGGCGGGCATTACCGTGAACAAAAATGCGATTCCTTACGACACCACCTCAGTGTTCAAGGGGGGCGGCATTCGTATTGGGACTCCCGCAGTGACCACTCGCGGGATGAAAGAAGATCAAATGATGGACATTGCGGATCTGATCACAGAAGTCCTGCGCTCTGAAGGCAACGAGGAGAAACTTGCCGCACTCCGCCAAGAGGTGGGTGCTTTAACACAAAACTATCCTGTCTTCGCCGGCAACGATATGAGTCCGGCCACGTGAAGCGTGTGGGGGCTGTGCCGCATCAACACTAAAACCTGTGCTACAACTCCCACTCGTGCATTTTGCCCAGCGCGCGCAGCATGGCGAGGTCCATCATGCTGCGGGTCTTGGCCCATAAGTTAGCGCATATCGGGAGCTAGGCCGCTAGTTCATAATGACGTAATAATAGCGGTCCCCTGCGATGAGCCTTACTTGACCGGTCAAGACGTCACCGTTGTCAATCCGAGTGTCGATGCGATCAAGCTGCTCACGTGTGGAAGAGTGGATCCCACCACGGAAATGAGAGCCAACTGCCAAAGTCACATTCGTCGCATTCACCTGAGTATCCCACTCGCCGCCGAGAGAGTTGTCGCCATCTAATTTCCCTTGGAAATAATCCTCAAACAAGGGGTTGATGGAGCTTGAGGGAGTATTGGTCAAAACATCCATGCCACGTGGATTTTCGACCAAAAAAAGCGTGACGGCATCCTTGTAAACTCTCAAATCTGTAATAAATCGTGCTTCCTGAGCGCGTTTTCTTGCCGAAATGAGACCAGGCATGGCCATCGCTGCGAGCAAGGCGATAATTGCCAC
>DAIRSW010000142.1:0-7039 GCA_036804205.1 Verrucomicrobiia bacterium
ATAAATTTACCTTCTTGTCCAGGTTTTGAGACAGTTTCCGGAGCTTCGCCCTCCCGGGGTTTTGACCTTCCGGGTGTGGGGGGGTGCCGCGCATGGACGCCCGGCTTACAGGGGATTTGCCCTCCGGGTTTGGTGGGGAGTGGTGCTCGACCTTCGATCTTATCAATTCAACCCTTCAACGATTCAACCTTTCAACCAACAAAGCGGCTCAGACAGAGCTTCGCCCTCCCGGGGTTTCACCCTCCGGGTTTTGGGAAAATTGCCGCGCTGGGACACCCGGCGCGCAGTGGAGGCCGCTAGGCCTTGGCTTGCTGCGCTTCGCGTGCCGATCAAACACTGCACGAACCTCGGCCCTCCTCCTTGGCAAAGCCATATCAACCGGAAGCTCACCACATATCTCGCTGAGCGTGGGGTTTGCTCCGGCGGACAGGGGCGACCTCACGATTTCAAGTCGCCGCGTGGAACTGTGGACTACAGGATTGGCAGCCAACACTCGATGGTGTCTCTACGCCCACCGTCTGCCATATTCCTCATTGCCTTTGGCCTAATTTGGCTCATCGTCTTGACCTCAAACCATCATCCCTCATCGATACTTTATGATCACACTTCTCCGACAGCACATGCGCTGGCTGCTTATCTTGGTAGCCATTATCGTGACCATTGCTTTTGTTTGGCTTTATAACGCCTTTGACCCAGCAGAAGCTCGACGCAGCTATGTGGGGGAAGCATACGGTCGTGAAGTCACCCGGCTCGAGTTCCGCCGTTATGCACGGCTCTTTGATCTCTCGCGCGACTTGGGGATGTTTGACTTTCTCACGCCTCTTGCCTACGGCCCTTACGACGAGCCGCAGCAAAACTTTGCGGTCAATCTGATTGTGCTGCACCAGATCGCTCGAGACATGAATCTCCAGCCGACTGAAGCTCAGATCCGAGAATCGCTTCAGCGCTTCCCGGCGTTTCGCGGGCCCGACGGCACCTTTGATCAAACCAGCTTTGCCCTTTTCCTGGAGCAAGCGCTTTCTCCCCGAGGGCTGTCCATGCGCAACGTGGAAGAATTGGCTTCTGCGGCATGGATGATGCGAGCCATCTCAGACCTCCACGCGGCCACCATCACGCCCCTTGAGCCCGAGGTAAACCTGAGTCACCTCAGGCGTCGTAGTCTGCATCAAGTGCAGCTCGTAGAAATTCCACGCGAGACGTTCGCCCAAGCCGACGAGCCGAGTGAAGAAGAAATCGTCGCTCGCTATGAGGCCATGGCCGGCTCTCTGCTTACCGAGGCTCGGTATCGAGTAATGATCGCTACCGCAACGCTTTCCGAGGAAGCTCAAGGACTTGAAGGCCCGGAAAAAATCCAAGCCCTCCAGGCTCTCTCCTACGAAATCACCGACAAGAATATTGCTGCGCTAGAAAATCCTGAGCGCTTTGAAAGCCTCTCCCAAGCAGCCGGCTACAATTTGGAGGAAAGCGAATGGTTTACCTCCGGCGAGTTGATTCCTCAGCTAAGTGGCTTGCAAGGCGTGGAGCGCTCCTTGCAACGTGTGCGGACCGAAGATCCCATCTCGGATGTTTATCAACGTGGCGACGAATTTGTGATGTTTAAACTGGTGGAGTTCGAAGAACCGCGACCGCTGACCCTTGAAGAAGCGCGGGAGGACGTCCTAAGTGTTCTTTTGCAAGAAAGCGAAACTCGTAACTTGCGCGCCAAAGCGGCTGAAATTCGCGAAGAATTTGTGGAATCTTTGGAGGGCGGACAAAGCTTTGAAGAAATCGCTGCGGAGCGTGAGTTAGAGGTCACCACCATCGCTCCATTTTCTTTTGACCCACCCCCGACCAATGTGGCTCACGCCAATGTGGTGCTGACTGCGGCGGTGGACTTGCCGGTCGGTGAAGTCAGTCAAGCCGAGCTTACACCCACCGGTGCCGTCATTGCTTACGTAAAAGATCGTCAAGCTCCAAGTGAGGCTGCTTTTGAGGAAGCCCGCGTCGGAATACGAACGGATCTTGAGCGCAACATGCAACTTGGTGGGATCTTAGAGCTATTCCGTTTAGAGCGCGAGCGTGGCCGGGTTCAGCTTTACGTCGTTCGCGAGATTCAATAATCTGCTTCATGGCCAGCGGGATCGCATATTTGGTGGGAGCCGGCCCTGGAGACCCAGGGCTCTTGACTCTTAGGGGTCAAGAATGTCTGCAAGCCGCTACGGTGGTCGTCTACGATTTTTTGGCGAACCCGGAGATCCTGGGGCACGCACCGACTGCTTCTAAAAAAATCTATGTGGGCAAAAGAGCCGGCCAACACACCCTCTCGCAAGACGAGATTAACGCGCTGCTGGTTAAGGAAGTCAGCGTCGGCCATCAGGTGGTGCGCCTTAAAGGCGGCGATCCTTATCTTTTTGGCCGAGGCGGTGAAGAAGCGGAGGCCTTGCAAGCCGCTGGTTTGCCATTTGAAATTGTGCCCGGAGTTACGTCCGCTATTGCCGCGCCTGCCTACGCTGGCATTCCGGTCACTCATCGGCAAAGCACCTCAAGCTTGACCATCTTTACCGGACACGAGGAACCTGGCAAAGCCGCGTCCGCTCTCAACTATCGCGCTCTCGCTCAGCAAGATGGCACCTTAGTTTTCTTGATGGGCGTCTCACAGCTCGACGCCATTGCCAAACGGCTCATGGAAGAGGGATTATCTGCGGAGACACCGGCCGCGATGGTGGAGTGGGGCACCACCCCACGCCAAAAATGCGTGACCGGTTCGGTGGCTGATATTGCTTCCCGCGCGGCTGAAGCCGAGCTCAAAGCGCCTGCGGTAGGAATCTTTGGAGAAGTGGTGTCGCTCCGTGACACATTAAAATGGTTTGATCAACGCCCGCTATTTGGCAAACGCGTGTTGGTGACTCGCACTCGCAAACAGGCCAGTGAACTCAGTCGCCTGCTCCGACAGCTGGGCGCGGAGGCTCTGGAGTTGCCCTTGATACGCATTGAGCCCGCCCAACTAGCCGCGCCCCTTCAGGAAGCTCTAGGGGCGCTCAACACCTACGATTGGGTGATGTTTACCAGCCCCAATGCCGTAGAGCACTTTTTCGAAGCTTTTTACAATAAGTTTTCCGATGCTCGATCTTTTGGCGGGGCGCGTATCGCTGCGGTGGGTCCTGCGACCGCGAAGATGATTCGGCACTATCGCTTTAGTGTTGATTTAATGGGGGACGAGGCGGTCGCTGAAGGATTGCTTGAGGCTTTGGTTCGTGAGCAGGATCTGGAAAACGTGACGTTTCTTTGGCCAAAAGCCGAGGAGACCCGAGAGGTTTTGCAGCAAAGCTTGGAGGATCGAGGAGCCATCGTCGATGCCATCCCAGTCTATCGTACTGTCGCAGAAACAGAATTCGCCCCAGAAACCATGGGGCTCATCCAAGAGGGTGGTATCGACTTAGTCTCCTTCGCCAGTTCTTCAGCAGTGGAAGCTTACGTGCAATCCGGTCTCAAGCTCACCCCGCAGCCGCTTTTTGCTAGCATCGGCCCCATCACAAGTGCGGCGATGCAAAAACACAACCTCCCGATCGCAGTAGAAGCCGAGGAGCACACCGTTCCTGGATTGAGCCAAGCAATTAAGCAAGCTCTGAGGGCGGCTGAGGCCTAAACCACGCCGCCCTCGCCCGGCCGAGATCTTAGGCCGCCTCGGGCAACCTGGCGGCCGGGCGTCGATACCAGAAGCTACACAGAGAGCGATAACGCACCGCGAAGGGAAAGCACAACGGCAAAGCAAGCTTCCACAGTAGCTGAGGGGCACCATACCATTGCAGCTTCCTGGCCGAGGTGATGACCGGATCAAGATCAAGCACGCGGAAACGGAGCTGACGTTTCCGGCCCCAACGTTTTAGAGCACGCGAAAAAAGCACCTCTTCGCCAGCATAAACATGCTCACTAAAACCACCGGTCTGGTGCCAGGCATCTCGCCGACAAAACAAAAAACTGCCGGCAGCCAAACCGAAGGTGGTGGAGAGCCAGTTCCAAGACAAAACCAAAGTGCGGACCGACGCTCGCAGCTCGCGATCCAATCGCAGCACCGCCCCTCCTCCAACCACGCGATTGGTTCGCAGGGAGCGAAGCGCGCTCTCGAGGGTTGAACGTGGCACTAGCGTATCGGCATCAAGAAAAATGAGATACTTGCCAAGAGCAGCGCGCGCTCCGGCATTGCGAGCTTTGGAGATCTGGTTGTGAGGTTCAAAGATAATGCGAGCGCCCTCCTGGTGAGCAATCTCGGCGGTGCGATCGTTGCTGTTGTTATCAACAACCACGATCTCTCCACGGCCAGGAAGTGCCAGCATGGCTTCCCTGAGGTGACGCAGAGTTTTGGGGATGAGAACCTGCTCATCGAAAGCAGGAATGATGATAGAATAATCCATTTTGGTTAGGGACGTTGGGGATAAAAGCGATGCTATGGTCAAAGGGATCGCTCGGTTAGGTGGAACCTCAAAAGGGTATGAGGATGTGGGGTTATGATGTCTTGCTCGCCGCCCGCGTCGGCGGTCCGCGCTGTCCTTGACGTATTACAAGCGACCAGCGGGGCAATCTCGCTCAGAGATCTCAGGTGTTGACCCTTAGGGTGAGAAAGAGGAATGATAAAGATGATGGGGTTTGTCTTTTTACTACTAACGAAACGCATAGTGCTCACAAAGAGATGTCTTTGTGTTGCATTCATGTCGTTCCTATAATGCAAGCTGCATGCCGAATTTTGAGGAAAAATTTTCTCAGGCCTTCTCTGAGCTTACTGGCCAAGGACCAAAATCGCGCCAGAGATCATCATCACGGGTCCTCGTCGGTGTATCTGGAGGTGTGGATTCCATGGTTTTACTCAGTTGCCTGTGGCGGTTGGGAAAAAAACCAGTGGTCGCGCACTTTAACCACCGGCTTCGAGGCCGGGAATCGGGCCAGGACCAACGGTTTGTGCAGGGGATCTGTCAAAAATGGGAGCTCGATTTTGAGAGCGAAGCCGCAGATGTGAGAGCTTTTGCAAAGATCCAAAAGCAGAGTTTGGAAGCCTGCGCACGTGATTTGCGCTATAACTTTCTTGTTCGCGCCGCAAAAAAGTGGCGTTGCTCTGCTATTCTCACCGCTCACCACGCCGACGATCAGGTCGAGACGGTGCTGCACAACTTGCTGCGAGGCAGTGGCACCGCGGGTTTATCAGGAATGAAGCCCGCAAGCCTCGTTCAAGGCCGCACCCTCCTACGGCCCTTGCTCGGCATTTGGCGGCGGGAGATTCTCGCCTTTGCTGAAGAAAAAGCGATCCCATTCCGCGAAGACTCCAGCAACCAACTTTTGTTCGCCACCCGCAATCGCCTGCGCCATTCCCTCCTGCCCATGCTCGAAGAGGTTTACGGTCGATCCATCAAACCGAGTCTCTGGCGAGCCGCGGAAATCTTGCGAGAAGAGGATGCTTTCCTGGAAGCCTACACCGCCGAGATCCTGCAAGACCATCATGACAAGCTTTCTGTCCGGATTGTCGCCCAACTGCATCCTGCGCTGCAACGTCGGGTTTTACTTGCCTGGCTCAAAAGCCATGACGTGAAAAATCTTTCTTTTGAGTTGATTGAACAAGCTCGCAACTTGGCGCAAGGAAAGGGTGCCCGCATGAATCTGGCCGACTCACGCCAACTCTGTCGTCGTGCTGGCCAGCTCTTTATTCGTCCAATCCCCTAAACCTATGTCCTTGCCCAGCATCGCGGTGGTTATCCCGTTGTATAATCATTCCGCATACATCACCGAAGCTTTGCAATCTGTCGCTGCCCAGACCTATCCAGCGAAAGAGGTTTGGGTGATTGATGATGGATCCCCAGACGATTCACACGCTAAGGCGCAAGCCTGCCAGGAATTTTTGCCTCAGCTCCACTGCGAAACTCGAGAGAACCGCGGAGCGCACGCCACGCTGAACGAGGCGATCAAGAAAGCTGTCGACTGTGACCTCGTTGCCATCCTGAACTCGGACGATGTGTATTTACCGCACCGACTCGAGCACGCGGCGAAGGCTTTTTCAGAAGATCCCGAGCAACAGATGTGGTGCAGTCCGTTGCGTGTGATCAACCAGGATTCCCAAGTGCTCGCACCCGAACACCCCCGCAGCCGGTGGTTCGACACGGCTTGGTCCTTGCCACATGAAGTGCCTTCCCCGGTCGAGTCTTTGGCGATCGCGAATTTTCCGGCTACCACTAGCAACATCATCGCCCGCAGCGCTTGGCTGGCGCAATACCCTTTTCGTGGCTACCGCTATGCCCATGATTACTTCGCATTGTTATGGGCGGCATTTCACGAGGCTCTAGGATTTGGCTCGGAAGTAAGTCTGTCGTATCGCGTTCACGACAGCAACACCATCACCACCGAGCCGCGTCGGCTCATCGAAGAAATGCTACGCTTCAACCTCGACCTCACCCGCGCCGTTCATGACCCGGCTGTTCCGGAGCAGGTGCGCAAAAACCACACGAGATATTTCCAGGCTGCGGCCGATAATTTTAGTGCCTTTCGTCAGGACCTCTTCCTGGGAATGGCTGCGCGAGCTCTCGCGGAGTATCCGAACGGGGAAAAGCTCCTGGCTCAGGCTCTTGCCCAGCCGGAAGCGGGTGTGTTTCCCAACAAAAACCTGGCCAATACCCATGATAAAAATTGCGCCTTGTTTGGAGCGGGAAGCGGAATAGCCGAACGACTCACGCGCTTGCAGGAAGAAAACCGCAACCTACGCCACGAGCTCAAGCAGTTGCGCGCGCAAGAAAAAGAGTGGCAAAGAAAAAATCAGTCACGAAGCCAGGCGCTACGTAGATTGCTCGGCTTGAAATAGCATTCGCGCGCCACTACGCCTGTAGCGGAAAATCGAAGATT
This sequence comes from Verrucomicrobiia bacterium, assembly GCA_036804205.1. Classification (GTDB taxonomy): domain Bacteria; phylum Verrucomicrobiota; class Verrucomicrobiia; order Chthoniobacterales; family CALDSX01; genus DAIRSW01. The sequence goes on from DAIRSW010000142.1 coordinate 6,859, forward strand.
TTTCGGTGGGGAGGTTGCGTTGATTGAGTGAGAACCTCGCGAGTGCAGGAAAAGCCTCACCCGGACCGAAATTCGTTCCGAATTCCGCTACGCGCGCATAGCCGTGTGAAGTTCCAAGGTCAGGGGTGTAGCGGAAAATCGAAGATTTTTCGGTGGGGAGGTTGCGTTGATTGAGTGAGAA
>DAIRSW010000143.1:0-3093 GCA_036804205.1 Verrucomicrobiia bacterium
TTGGTAGTTAACTTGAGGGATGGCGGGGTCAAAGCCAAAGCGTTTTCGGAACCGTTGAATGAAGCGCTCGCGCTGCTCCGGTCGGTCTTGGACCCGCAAGAAGTCACGTGCAAGGTTGTAGCGTGCCAGAATGGTATTGCCGTTGATCCAGGTTCGTCCGCCGTCCCAGCCTTTGACGTTGGGCGGTTGAAACAAGCTTTGGCCGAGTTGTTCCATGCTGCGCAGGGCAAGGTCGGAGGATATTTCTGGTAGTCGCAGTTGTCGGGTCGTTTGCACCAACCATTGGACCGGACTTTTGATTTGTTGATTGAGTGCTTCGTCGGCGTAGAAGGCCTGAGAAAGAAAAAGGTTTTCAAGCAGTGGTTTGAGTTCGTAGTTTTGCTCCCGCCAAAAGAGAGCGAGTCGATCCACAGTTGGTCCGGGTGGCCGGTCGTTTACGAAAAATAGCCACAGCTTTCGGCAAATAAAGCGGGCGCATTGGGGTTTCTCTAGAATGAGATCAATTACGTTATTGCCATCGAAATGACCTTTTTGCCCGAACAGTTCTTTTTCGCCTGAGTCAAATTGGCCAGGATTGAAGCGGTAACTCTGGTTGGAGTCATTAATCCGGCGTCCTGTGAATGCCCTTGCTGCTTCACGCACATCCTGTTCGGTGTAGTGGCCTTCTCCCAGGGTAAAGAGTTCCATCAACTCCCGAGCAAAGTTTTCGTTCGGTTGCCCACCGCGACTTCGCTGAAGATCCAGGTAGATCATCATGGCCGGATCCTGGGCGATGGCGATGAGGAGATCCCGAAAATTTCCTAGGGAATGCTTTCGAAAAGTGGCGTTTTGCGAGTAGATATAATAGGGGTCATCGACTTTCTGTACGCTCGTCGCAAAATGGCCATGCCAAAACAGGGTCATTTTTTCTTGCAAAGGAGCGCGGCTGGAACGCATCAGCGTGAGCCACCAAAGTCTAAGCTCGGCAAGATTACTACGGCGGTTTCGCCCTCGTTGCTGCTGTGCCATGCGACGTTCTTTTGAGTCCTCGATCGCTTGCTGCTGCTGACGTTCCGCGACCAGGTCGGTGGGTTTCGCCCACGCCGGCGCGTTAGCTTTTCCGTTGCCAGATTGGATCAGGCTATGGACGGCGGCCTGGAGCCCCACCTGGTGAACCTTTTGCGTTTCCTCAAAAGAGGCACCGAAGCCTGCTCTTTGCAGCAAGTGCGCAGCATGTTGGAGTGACCAACTACCTGGGTCGAGTGGGGGGAGTTTCATAGGATCTGGTCAGCCGATATTGAGATCAACGACAATCCGTGATGTGAGGTTACAAATTTTTAAGGAGAATTCTGAATGAGGGACTCGAGTCTTTGTCGTGAGCCGTGAGCGGTCAGGAGAAAGCCAATCTCTCCATGTTTAATCAAAGCTCCATGCCAATCGCCGGCGCGCACATAGGTCCAAGGCTCTTCGCTCGCGGGCAGCTCAAGGCCGTCCGCCCGAGGATCAAAAAGATAATAAATGACCCGATTGGTCTCCACGAGCACTTGCACAACGGCTACGCCTTTAACGTCGAGAATGCGTGCTCCCAAAACGGGCTGGCTTTGATACGCGGCAGGCACCTCAAGCCCGTTAAGATCATGATGCACCAGCAGCCAATCGGCGAGACCACGGCCATCAGCGCTTGCTGAGGGAAAGCGTTCGGTGTGTGATTGCCCAGACAAAGCCACCAAATTTTCGACCAATGGATGGGCCGAATAGCGCCCCAGACGTTCGCTCATTTCAAATATGAGCATGGCGGCGATGATCAGGGCGGAGGCAACCGCTGCAATACCTGCTGGATGCAAAAGCATCTTACCAGGGGTGAGTGCAGCTTTTGGTTGTTGCCCTGCTTTTGCTCTGGTGTTGGCGATACGCCAAGTGCTGGCGGTTTCAAGAGTGTGATCCGCAAATTCTTCCGGCGAGTTTAGTGTCGTGTTTGCGAGAACGGCGTTGAGCTGTGACCAGGTTATTTCTTCACGGTCGTCGGTTGATTCGTCGCTTGGAATGAGTGATGCCACTTTTTCTGGCTCAAGGCCACCCAGGAGGCGAAGCAGCACATAGAGACGCGCGGCAGGCGTTAACTGAAGGAGCGCGCTTATTTCTGGCTGATTCGGCAAATGAGAGGGGCGCACACTTCGAGAGATGGTGGAAGCAAAGCGACGGGCAAACTCCGTCCAAGCCGTCTGTGTGTCAGTCGACTCATCGCCAGGCAGGCGGCCCAAGAGGTCGTCAACAGCTTGCTCGGCTAAATGCGGTTCCCACCCCATCAGCTCTGTGGCAAAGATCATGGGGCTCCTCGCCTCGGTGAACAGCTCTGTCATTTTTTGAGTCTAGACAGAACAACGCCCCTGACAAGCTCGGGAAACAGAGAATCTTTTTTCTTTTCAAGCACCAGCTTATCGTTTTCATTGGACCATCGTGCCAGATGAACCCACACAACAGCTTGATGATTTGGACTACGGAAAAACCGTTCGCGGTCATCAACCGGGCGATGTCCTTTTTCAGCGCTTCAAGCTCAGCCGCATGGTGGCAAGAGGCGGCATGGGTGTCATATGGCAAGCGGAGGACCAGCGACTCGAGCGTGTCGTCGCACTGAAGCTGCTGCCGGAATTTATTGGAAACGACGCGCAAGCTCTTCAGCAGCTCCGTTCCGAGACCAAACGCGGTTTGGAGCTTGCCCACCCCAACATCGTGCGGGTCTATGATTTTGTTGAGGCAGAAGCTCAGGCCGCGATTAGCATGGAGTTTGTTGACGGAGAAACCTTAAGTCAAAAGCGCCAAGCGTTACCGCAACAGGTTTTTCAGCCTGATATACTTCGTCCACTGCTTTTGCAGTTGTTAGATGCTTTTGAATACGCCCACAGCACGGTGGGATTGGTGCATCGCGACATCAAGCCGGCGAATCTCTTGGTGGATAAACGCAATCTTGTTAAGGTGACGGACTTTGGAATTGCCCGGACGGTGCGAGATTCCATGCTACGAATCACTTCGGAAAGCGTCAGTCCGTTGAGTGGTACCCTGGCCTACATGAGTCCGCAACAGGCTGTTGGCGACAAGCCCAGCGTGGCGGACGAC
>DAIRSW010000143.1:3103-4870 GCA_036804205.1 Verrucomicrobiia bacterium
AGTCCGCAACAAGCCAGCGGCGAGCCCGCGCACGCGACCGACGATATCTACGCATTGGGCGCCACACTCTATGAGTTGCTCACCACCAAGCCGCCGTTTTATTCTGGAGACATCGGAATGCAGTTGAAGAGTCAGCGTCCAGCCAGCGTGCAGCGTCGACGAGAAGAATTTGGGATTGATCTGCCTCCCATCCCGGAGAGCTGGGAAAAAATCGTGGCGGCCTGCCTCGCTAAAGAAGCAGATGAGCGCCCTCAAAGCATGGCGGAGATCAAAGCCACATTGCAGGCCGAGCCCGCTCCTGCGGCCCAATCATCCACTACGGCTTTGAGTATGCCGGCGCCATCCAGTGCGGCCAAACCGAAGGCAGAAAGGAATGCCGAACCGCAGCCGCAAAAGGCGGCCAAAGCACCTAGGGCAGCGGCGCCCGGCAAGGCGGGGCATCCTTTATGGATGGATGTGGCCGCGATTTTGATCGCCCTTGTTGGGCTGGGAGCGGGCGCTTGGTATGCCTACCAGCTTTGGTTTGTGCCAACAGAAGCCCCCGCAGTGGTTGAGCTTGCAGGCCCGGTCGATGAGCCGCAGCCACAACTCGAGCGTGTCGAACCTCCGGTCGTGGTCGAGGCCATCCCGAGTCCTACTCCTCAAGCGGAGGTGGTCGAGCCGCCTAAGCCTGACCAAATTGTTCCGGACACGCATCCCACCATCCAACAAGCCATTGCTTCGGCGCAACCGGGTCAGGTGATTCTGGTGCGAGCAGGGCGCTACGAAGAAAGCCTGAATCTACGCGCTGGGATTACGATCGAAGGCGAAAGTCCAGGAAAGGTAATCGTCGTGTCGCCGAGTATTCGAAACCCAGCATTGCGAGGTTTGGCCATTGAGAACGTCACTATCAAAAACATGGTTTTTCAGCATCCCGAAGCGGATTGGGATGAGTCAGTCTCGACCACCGTGGTTGAAATCCAGGCATGTCAAAGAATCAGGTTTATTCGTTGTGCTATTCAGAACGGGAATATGACCGGGTTAGGTATCAATGGGCAGGCTGACGTTTATCTTGAGCATTGCGAGGTTTCTAACAACGGGGCTTCAGGCGTGGAGCTTACTGCCGCAAGCCGGATTCGCGTGGTGGCATCGCGACTCGCTTCCAACCAGGAACAGGGGCTGCTGGCGGTCGGTCCAGGAACAGTGGCGGAAATTTATCATAGCGAAGCAACAGAGAACCGGCAAAGCGGGGCTGCTGGAGCTGACGGAGCAACGGTTCGGGTTATTGGCTCGCGGCTTCAAAAGAATCAGGAAGCCGGGTTGTTTGTCGAGCTTGGGTCTCCGGCTGGTCCGACCCGTGCCGTGGTGGTAGGCTCTCGTCTTCAAGAAAATGACCGCTACGGCGTGGCACTCCAAGATAAAGCTGTCCTTGAAATGTATGGCAGCCTGGTTTCTGACAACAAAAGCAATGGTATGCTCTTGAGCGAGCCTGGTTCGGGGGTCCGTATTGAAAATAGTAGCCTACGTGCTAACGCTTTAGATGGCATTGTGATTCATATGCTGTCGCCGGAAGGTGAGTCACCAGAGCTGCGCATTCAAAATAATCTGATCGAAGAACAAGGCGGTTTTGGAATCGCGCTGCTCGGAAAGCGTGCACAACCTTTTGTGTCGGGAAACTCGGGCCAGAACTTTAAAGGGCCGATGAACTTCCAGGAAGGCGCTGGAGTTCGAATGGACGAGTGATAAGCGAGCGGGTAAGTCGGGCCTTCAGCCCTGGGCTATTTGTGG
>DAIRSW010000143.1:4970-6781 GCA_036804205.1 Verrucomicrobiia bacterium
CGGGGTACCTGGGGCGATGCCCCAGGCTACAATAAAGGCGCGCCTTTGGCGCTCACTTGTCTCGGCTGGTGGCGGGTGGCCCAGTAGGACCCAGAATGCGTTATTTGAGAACGTGTTGGAACGCTGTGCTTGCCCCCCGGGTAAGTCGGGCCTTCAGCCCTGGGCTATTTGTGGCGGGGTACCTGGGGCGATGCCCCAGGCTACAATAAAGGCGCGCCTTTGGCGCTCATTCGACCTCGTCTGGTGTCGTGCCCCAAGGGTCGAAATCATTGACCTCCAGGTGCGAGGCGGACAGTGTTAATCTCGTTACCATCTTAGCAAGCAGGAGGGTGGATGCTTGCTGAAATCAGCGCCTATGTTGCATCGGGCCAGGGTCTTATTGGGACCCCGTTCAAAGTTGAGCGCCAGACCTGGGGCCTGGCTCCAGGATTTGGTTGTTTGGTTGCCGACTCACGAAAAGCTGAGCGCCAACGGCGTGATTTATTGTAGCCTGGGGCAACGCCCCAGGACCGTAAAGGGAGCAAATTGAGGGCTGAAGGCCCGCCTCATCCTTACCAACCTCAGTGCAATTTTATCGTAGGACACCTCACATTCCGACCGAAATGGGCTTTGCATTGAGCGCGGCATAAAAAAACCCGACGGCACCAAAGTGCGCCGTCGGGTTTCCAATTATCTTAAAGGAGCAGTTTAGTATTTCACACTGCAGCCGTACTCCTGCGTCACGGGGTTCGGAACAGCCTCGCCGGCCATGGCGGCGGTGAGGGCTTCAACCACAAAGTTGTTTGCGGTTTTCACGTCGTCCGGGTTGGCGCTGCGATTGTCATCAATCCCACCCTTATAGATGAGATTACCCTCAGGATCGATAATGAACATGTGCGGAGTGGTGCGTGCACCATAGGCTTTACCAACTTCGCCGGGTTCATCGATCAGATAAGCGGTAGGATTAGCTTTTTCCTTTTCCATGCGAGCGTTGATACCGTCCGCATCAAAGTGGCCTTGTGACCCCGGTTTGGAAGAGGAAATGGAGAGCCAAACCACGTCTTGATCGCGGTATTTGGTCTGCAAAGCTTGCATGTCGCCGTTTGTGTAGTGCTTGACCACGAACGGGCAATCATAGTTAATCCATTCAAGGACAACAAATTTGCCTTTGAAGTCCGAGAGCGAATGCTCGTTTCCGACCGAGCTGGTCAGAGTAAAGTCTGGTGCCGGTGCGCCAATTTCTGGCGAAGCGAGAGCAGCGCTTGTTGCGACGAAAAATGTCGCGAGGAAGGTTGCTTGGATTTTTCTTATCATAGTTTGGGGTGTTGGGTTTTTGTTTTAGGCGGGGAATTCTAATGATTTTTTCGTATCATTGAACTCCACGCAGAGCGTAACGGTCGTCACTGGCTTCTTGGATGCCTTGGGTGACCAGGCCGGTGGTGAGGGTTTCCGGCAGCAAAATGGGCGGTCGACTACGGTCAGCCGGGTAAACCACGTTCAGAGGAACGCCGGCGCGTTGAAAGCTTCGCAGCGCTGCAGTGATTTCTGGGTCGTTATTGGTCCAGTCCGCCTGCAGCAAGACGACATTGTTTTCCTGGAAGAGTTTGCGGATCTCGGGGGTGTTGAGCACCACGCGTTCATTAACTTTGCAGTTCCAACACCAATCCGCGGTGAAATCGACATAAATAACTCGATCTGATTCTTGCAAGTAGCGTTCCAAAACTGCCGGTGACCACGGTTCCCAAGGCAAACCTGCTTTGGTGATGCTTGCGGAAACTTGCTCACCCGAGGCTTCAATAAGACTTTCGTCAGCTGTGGAAAGCGCACGGCCT
>DAIRSW010000144.1:0-2570 GCA_036804205.1 Verrucomicrobiia bacterium
CAAGAGAGTTGATTGTCTTTCGAGCGTCTGCGACTCGGACTCGCCCGGGAATCAACAAAGGAGCTTCCGACGCAAAACCAAGTAGCAAAATCTCGCGACTTTCCGGCTGCTGCTGGAGTAGGTTATCCGCCATCCGCTGCGCCCGCTCCCATAGGGTGACGCCATGTTGATCCTTTGCCAGCATCCGGCCACTAAACTCGAGCACCACGACCAGAGGTGGCGGTTGTTCTTCGGCAGAAAAGCGGAAATGCACCGCAGCGGTAATCATCAAAAGAAGCAGGGTCGCAAGGATCAGCATAGAGATCATAGACCGCTTTCTGTGCCAAAGTCCTTGCCATGCAGGAGCCCGATCCTGCTGGGCTTTGGGCTGCACCATGGACTGCCAGAGAGCCAGTCCTGCAACAACTCGGGTGACCACATTTTGTCGGCGACGGTAGAGCCACCACAGGCCGGGCAGCAGGAGGAGGAAGAAAAGCGCCCAAGGGTGAGCCATCATACAATTTTAGGCAGATGCGGAACTGGCCTGGCCACGAAGATGCTTCGCGACCAGGCTAATGGGGTGCACAGCTTTCATGCTGGAGCCGGCTTCTTGCAACCCACGTTGCATGTGCAAAAGACAGCCGGGATTGCCAGTGGCAACTTGGGACGCTCCGCTGGCGAGCAGGTGTTCGACTTTCATGCGAAGGAGAGCATCGGCCGGTTCTGGCTGAAGCAAGTTGTAGATGCCAGCACTGCCGCAGCATTCCGTAGCGAAGGCTAATGGTTTGAGTTCGAGATTTGGAAGCACGGCAAGGAGGTCGTGGGGCTGCTTGCTGATGTTTTGTGCATGGCAGAGATGACACGCTTCATGGTAACAAACCGATGTGGCCGGATCGCCAGGGACGATTTTGGATTGTTTAGCCAGTTGATCCAAAAAGCCGATCTCCACGAGCCATTCATGCACATCGCGAAGCTTAGCCGACCAATGCTTAGCTTTGCTTGCGTAAGCGGGATCATCAGCCAAAAGCCGGTCGTAATGCCGAAGGTGCGAGCTGCAGCCTGCCGCGTTGCTTATAATGGCGTCGAGGGAATCGAGTTCAAACTGATCAATCAGCGTCTTGGCAAACTCTTTCGACCAAGAAAGCTCGCCGTTGTGAGCATGGAGTGAGCCGCAACAACCCTGGCTGGTCGGGGTGTGGACTTCGCAACCCGCGGCCAGCAAGACATCCACTGTGTCCCTATTGACTTGGGCAAAAACCAAATCCTGGATGCACCCGATAAGCAGGCCGACGCGATATTTCGGTTTTGCTGGCTGTTCCAAAGGCTTGATGAGCCGGATGGAGAACGGTGGTCGGACGGGCGGAGTCAGTGCTTCGGCGCGGGCGAAGTTCCCTCGAAGCAGCTTTTGCAGGCCTACCCTCCGGGTAAGCCACATCAATCCGGACTTTTGATACAACCACATCTGGTAGCCAACCAAGCGCATTAATGGAGGGCGAGCAAAAAGCACCCGCATACTGAGCCATCGAATAAGGCGGGCTAGTATGGAGCGTTTCATTCCCTCGCGCTCGCCCTGGTTGCGAGCGGTTTCAAACATGAGTCCGTAGTCCACGCCCGCCGGGCAAGCAGTTTCACAAGCCATGCAGCCGAGGCAATAGTTCATCTCCTCTGCTAACGCGGCTTCCATTTCGTATTGTCCATCAGCTACCGCTCTCATCAAAGCAATTCGGCCCCTGGGAGAATGGCGTTCCCGAAGTGTCAGCTTGTAGGTTGGGCACGTTGGGAGGCACATGCCGCAATGCATGCACTGTTGAAGCACCGAATAATCGAGATCTTGAAGCGTCTTCATGAAATGGCCTCCTCACCGGCCAAAACTAAAGTGTCGGCAGGGGAGGGTTGAAAGCTCAGGTCGCTATTGTCCGGGTCAATAAACGCTTTGCCGGGATTGAACCGACCGTGCGGATCAAAGACGGCTTTGATGACGGCCTGAAGTCGCTGCTCGGCAGGATTCATGAGCAGAGGCAGATACGGCCTTTTCACCAGCCCGACGCCGTGTTCACCGCTTAAAGTTCCGCCCAGCTCCACCGCCTGCTCGAACAAATCTTTTAAAGCGTCGTGGATCCGAGACATCTCTTCATCATCCCGCTCGTCAGTAAGAAAGGTGGGATGCAGGTTGCCATCACCAAAATGACCAAAGGTGCCAACTTGTAGTTTGTGCTTTTCCGCGATACTCTTGATCCGCCGGAGCATTTCTTCCAGCGCCGCGGGTGGGACGGTAATATCTTCCAAGATGGTGGTCGGACGAACCCTTGCTAAGGCAGAAAAGGCGGTCCTCCGGGCGGCAGATAACTCAGAGGCCTCTCGGAGACTAGCTGCTCTGCGTATTTCGACCGCCCCATGCTGTTTAGCGATCCTTTCCATAGCCAAGACTTCTTCCTCGGTCCTCGCTTTGGAACCGTCCGTTTCCAAAAGCAAAAGGGCGTCTGCGTCCGGGGGAAGTCCGATTTGGGCCGAGCGTTCCACACAACGAATGGTGGTGCCATCCAAGAACTCCATGGTGCAGGGCACGATCGGATGCGCGATGATGGCTGAGA
>DAIRSW010000144.1:2580-6737 GCA_036804205.1 Verrucomicrobiia bacterium
GCTGAGACGGTTGCGGCCGCATTTTCCATTTTATCAAAAACGGCTAGCACGGTTTCTTTGTGCTCAGGTGGGTCAATGAGGCGCAGTTCGATTTCGGTGAGGATACCAAGGGTTCCTTCGGACCCGATGAGGAAAGGGAGCGCACTGATGCCGCCCCCCGGTCGCGGTCCGGTGGCGCGGATTTCTTGAACGCTGCCATCGGCTAAAACCACGGTGCCGCCGACCACGTAGTCGCGGGTGACGCCATACTTCAGGCCGCGCAGCCCCCCGGAGTTGCAGGCCACATTGCCCGCGATGGTGGAGATTTTCATGGAACCCGGATCCGGCGGATAAAAAAGGCCGTAGCTACTTGCTGTTTCCGCAACAACTTGTGTGTTGACACCTGCTTGACACCTCAGCCTCCGGCTGGCCGGGTTGCAGAAAAGGACTTGATTCATTTCCACAAGCGACAGCATGAGTGCCTCGCCCACGGGAACCACGCCTCCGGCCAGGCCGGTTCCCGAGCCGCGGGGCACGATGGGCACGCCGTGTTTGTTTGCCCAAACAACCAAAGCGGAGACCTGAGCTGTTGTTCTGGGAATGGCCACCGCGGCTGGACGTCGACTTAGGCCAGCAGTGCCGTCCTGCTGGTAAGGGATCAGGTCGATGGCATGGTGCAGCACCTGGGTTTCTCCAACGATCTCTTGGAGTTCGTTGATTTGTCGTCTGGAAAATCCCGCCGGAGAAGCCTCAGTGATGTTGGAAAGTGCAGCCACGGCCCTAGATTGCCTGAGACTAAGCTTTATGGCAAGGAACCATTCACTTGAGAAATGGATTAGAATCGTGCGACGCGGATGTGGATTTTCGCCGTTTTCGTGCTTGTAACAAATCGAAGACTGGCCAGAGTCTTGCTTGAGTCGCCGAATGTTTTGGCGACCCATTCTGCACCGCACAGGTGGATGTCCTTGTCATCCCTTGCTCTTTTCTTTCTTCTTTTTCTTTCCTTATTGTGAATAAAACCGACCTCACAGCGTCAGCAATGATGTCCTCTGTTGCAGGCCGATCCGAAGACCTGCAATTGGTGGAACGCGCACGAGAAGGCGATTTGCAAGCCTTCGACGCGCTCATCACTAAATATCGGACGCGAGTATTTCATATGGTTTACAGCATGGTCAGAAATGAAGAAGACGCCTTGGATTTGGCGCAGGAGGGCTTCGTACGCGCCTGGAAAAATCTGCACCGGTTTCGAGGTGAAGCGAGCTTTTACACATGGCTGTATCGCATCGTCAACAATGTGGCGCTCGACTTTATGCGGCGTCAAAAGCGACGTCCGTCGGTCTCGTTTGAAGAACAAACTGAAATGGGTGCCGAAGTCGATCTGGGGCTGGCCAGTAATGATAGTGAGCTGCCGCACAAAAATCTTGAGCATGCAGAAATGCGGAGCCGCATCGATGAAGCGATCGCCACTCTTTCGCCAAAGCATCAAGCGGTGATTCTGCTGAAAGAGGTCGAAGGATTGCACTACCACGAGATTGCTCAGGTGATGAAGACTTCAATTGGGACGGTGATGTCCCGTCTTTTTTACGCCCGGAAACGATTGCAAATGCTTTTAGGAGACCTTTATGAACAGAGCTGAGAAACAATGGATGGCTTGGGCCGACAACGAACTTTCACCGGAAGAACAGGCTGAGCTCCTCAGCGGGGGTTTAGCTCCGGAAGAGCGCACTTTGCAACGCCGTGAATACCTTTGGTTGCGCGAAGTTTTACGCAGCCAGAGAGGCGGCTGTAAAACCCAACTTGGTTCGGACTTTAATTGCGGAGTCTTGCAACTCATTGAGGCTGAGATGGAGCGAAAAAAGAAACCCGAACCCGAGCCGACCATGGCTTTCTGGGGCGGGCTGGCGTGGTCTGGAGCGGTGTGCGTATTCATCTCCGCACTCCTTTTCGCTTTCACGGTTCCTCGCAGCACCAGCCCCGATCAAACAATCGGCCCACGCTTGGCGCAGGTGACCCGCGCAGTTAGCCCGGTGCAAAAACACATCAGCGCGGTGCCGCTGCACTTCGAACAGCAAAGCCTCATTGTTCTTTGGGTCGACGGTATCGATTACATCCCGTAAAGCATGAAACCCCGACCACAAATTTACGCACTTTTTGGAGCAGCTCTTCCGGCTGCCTTGTTGGGAGGTGTTTTTCTTTTGGCTCCTTGGAAGCAGGACGACGCGGTTGAGCAACGCTTTGAAGAATGGCAAAAAGTCGCCGTAGTGGAAGCAGGCGAGGTGGTAGTTTGGACCGCCATGCTTTTGGCAACGAACGACGAGAAACCACGAGATATGCCCGAGCTACTGAGACCTTGGGACGCGGAGCTGCGCGCATTGTTTGGCTACAACGCTTTTCGTTTGGTCTCGTCGGACACGAGTCGCCTGAAGGAACACAGTTTGCAATGGTTCTTGCCGCGCGAACGGCCGCTCTATTTTAGCATTACCAAACTGCCCAACGCCGAGCCAGGGCCGATCCCGGTGAACGTACAGATCTATCGAGAAAAGCAGTGGCTGGTCGATACCGAAGCCCAGCTGGTGCCTGGAACCCCGCTGCTCGTAAAGGGGCCGATGTGCCGTCGTGGCCAGATTATATTTGTGATCCTGATCGGCGAAGGCTCGGAGCAGGAAATCCAGTCCATCCCACCGGATCGAATCTAGAGGTCGACTGAGGTATCCGAGTCGCGCGCTCGGAGGGTTAGTTATAATCGGAGAGGACAGATTCCTACACGCGGGGCTCAAAGTATTTGATGGTTTCCTTGATCCCGTCTTCAAAAGCGATCTTCGGTTCCCAGCCAAGAATTGTTTTCGCACGGGTGATGTCTGGTTGTCTTACTCGAGGGTCATCAACCGGGAGACTCTTGTTAAGGATCAGCGATTTCGAGCCAGTTACTCTAAGGATCTCCTCGGCAAAAGCTCGGATGGTCATCTCTTGAGGATTACCAATGTTGACCGGGTCATGTGTGCCGCTCATCATCAACCGGTAGATGCCTTCGATCAAGTCTGACACATAACAAAAACTGCGGGTTTGCGAGCCGTCACCAAAAATCGTGATAGGATCTCCTCGTAAGGCTTGCCCAATAAAAGCAGGGACCACCCGACCATCACGTAAGCGCATACGTGGCCCGTAGGTGTTGAAAATGCGCACGATCTTTGTGTCCACATTATGCGTTCGGTGATACGCCATCGTCATGGCTTCTGCGAAGCGTTTGGCTTCGTCGTAGACGCCCCGAGGGCCAATGGGATTGACGTTGCCCCAGTATTCTTCCTTCTGCGGATGTTCGAGCGGGTCGCCATACACTTCTGAGGTCGAAGCCAGCAAAAAGCGGGCTCCTTTGGCCTTGGCAAGACCCAAGGTATTGTGAGTGCCCAAGGCTCCCACCTTGAGGGTTGGAATGGGATGTTCCAGGTAGTCGATTGGACTAGCCGGACTCGCAAAGTGGAAAATAAAATCAACGTTTTCAGTGATAAAAATGTAATCGCTGACGTCGTGCTTGATGAACCGGAAGCTTTCGTTGCCGGCGAGATGACTGATGTTTTCGACACTGCCTGTCAGAAGGTTATCGACGGCGATGACACGGTGACCTTCAGAAAGTAGACGTTCAACCAGGTGTGAACCAAGAAATCCTGCGCCGCCGGTGACCAAAGAGACAGGTTTACGATTTGAGGGATGATCAGACATAGGAAAATTGGTTTCCATGGTTTAGCAGAGTGCTAAAGAGGTGCAATGCCTTTTTTTGGTTGAATTGACAAAACCGAGTTTTGAGGGGCCAAAACCTGAATGACTTGACCGAGGTTTTGGGGTTCGTCACGGTTCAATTTGCAGCTCGGGCAAGAATGGGTCGTAGGGGTGTTTGCTCATGGTGAGCTCAAGAAGGCGCTCGACCTCCTGGGGAGCATCGACCCGTCCGCGACTCACGCTCTCAAGATGAAGGAGGGAAGCGTAAGGCGTGTAAATGACTTTTTTTCCTGATGCCCGTAGGCGCAGACAGTAATCGACATCATTAAAGGACACAGCGAATTTGTGCTCGTCTAAGCCGCCCATTTCCAAAAAGAGATCGCGGGGAGTTAGCATGCACGCTGCGGTGACTGCTGAGCACTGACGGATGAGCCCCGCTAGAGTGAGCTTGCTCTGATAGACCG
>DAIRSW010000145.1:0-6678 GCA_036804205.1 Verrucomicrobiia bacterium
ATCCAGCCAAATCGGTAGGCTCTGATTGGCGCGGCCTTTAGTGTGTTCTTCTACCACTTCAGCCGGCACGTCGCCTATGTGCACGCAGCCGTCGCGCCATAGGTGCTCATGAATTTTTTCATGGGGAATACTGCCAAACATCCAACGGTTCTCCTCGCGGGTGTGCGGACGATGTTGGCCGAGAGTGGGGATCACATGCACATCCGCATGCGGAGCAAAGGTGGTGTAGAGATGCTCCGTGATCTTGCCCACCCCACTGTGGGCTCGTGTCAGATCCGGCGGCAGCAAGAGGACCCTATTGGGTTTAGAACTTATCCGCGAACGAGCCTCTTCAATGAGCTGCTCGCACGCTTCCCGAATCTTTGCGGGTGACAAAGCGGTGTCTTCGTATGTAAACCAAGGCATGGCGGATGATAATGAGGGAGAACCGCACTTCCAGGAGCAATGCAGTTTTTTGGGCTTACAAAAAATGCGGAAACCTCATCAAGACCCTTACAGCTACATGAAGGTCAGATTCTGGACGCCCGCAACGGTGGCTGCGTTGAGCACGTTGATGATCCGTTGGTGCCGAGTATTGGGTTCTGGTTGAATGATAACCGGCGTATCGGGGTGGCGAGCAACAATCTCTCGCAACCGCGTTACTAAAGCAGGTAGGTCCTCGGAAGCTGGGCTATCATAAATGCGATCTTGCATGATCACGTTTTCATCCCCACGAATAAAGATGATTTGCGGTGCCGCAGGAGCACGTCCGGTGGTAGCGCGAGCTTCGCCGGGTAAAGTCATGCTCAATTCTCTCTCCGTCACCATACTCCCAACCGAGGCCATGAAAAACAGCATGATCACAAACACCACGTCAACCATGGGAGCGATCTGAAAACCCACATCTCCTTCGCCAGAATCTACACTACCACCCATAAGTTATTGCCTCGGTTTGCTTTCCTATGTTCACAATGTTTATCATTCGCCCTCACGACTGATGGTTGAGAAGGTGACCGAATTAATCCCGGATTGCCCGACCACTTCCATTACCGTGCGCAAATACTCGTAGCGCACCTCGCGGTCAGCTCTTACCAAGACGCGTATGCGCGGGTTGGACCGAAAACGACCCTGAAGAATCGGCAGAATATCGGCAGCTCTTACAAACTCCCGTTCTTCATTCAATCCAACTTGCATGGAGACACCTCCCAAGTTAGCGAGCCGACTCCACGTTACGTTTAACAGGACTTCACCCGGGTTTTCCCGAGTCGTGGAAGCTTCGCTAGCAACGGGTAACTCCACATCCTGGCGCACCGCCAATGCTTCGCTGGTACTGATCGACATAAAAAACACCAGGATAACCAAAAGAATATCGATCATGGGTGCGATCTGAAACTCCGGTTCTTCTTCAGGAGGAGTTCTTCGCTCACGCTGTTTCCTGGCTGATGAGTCGCTCATGGGAGGTCGGTGTCGTGTAAAAGCTGGTGAAGCCTAGTAGTAATAGTCCAAGGCAAAGCTAGCTGGGCCTAATTCCATTGCAAGGTGGCACCGCAGTGAGGGCATGGATTAGCCCCAGGACTGATCGCTCCGTTACATACAGGACAGTTGGTCGTCAAAGCCATGGAAACCTTTCTTGGGTTATTGGCTTGCTGAGTTGGAGCACCTTGGCCAGCGCTAAAGTTTTCCCCAATCTTGATGCCTTCGATTTCTTCGTAGGGAATATCTTCAAGCAAATTACCAATGCGATCGTCGGCGTGAACGATCACTACTTGGGCACGATTTCGAAACACGTAATAAAAAATAAAGGCCGGGATCGCGATAAATAATCCACTCGCGGTCGCCAGCAGCACTTCCCCAATGGAAGTTGCCAACTTTCTGGTGTCAGCAACGCCTGTACTTCCCAGAGTGGCGAACGCCCCCATCATCCCGATAACCGTTCCCAACAATCCGATCATCGGCGAAATAACCCCGATAACCGAGAGGTAACTGTTGCGTGTCCGGAGCAGTTGAGATTCACGAAGGCCCGCTTCGATCAACGCACCTTCGGTCGCTTCTTTTCCACGGCCCAGTCGCTCAAGGCCGGTGCGCAGCACATTAGATAAATAGTTAGAATTCGCACGGCAAATTTCCCAGGCTTCCTGGTAATTTCCAGACCCTAAAGTCTGGCGTAGGGCGTCGATGAGGGGCGGAGGGGCGACTTTGTTTTTGGTGATCAAAATGTAGTTCTGAATCACTAAGGTCACCATAGTGATACTGGTTGCCAAAATGGCAACCCAGATGGTCATAATGAGTGGACCACCCTCCATGATGATTTCAAGCACGGTCTTGTCGCTATGATCATCGCTGTCCTCTTCGGTCGCTTCCGGAAGAGCTTCAACAACTCCGGGCTCTTCTTCCTGCGCCAGAACCAACGAGGTGCTAAACAATAAACAAGCGGCAAGGCTCAGACAAAAGATGAGCCTTAGCATCATGCTCCAGGCACTTGGTTTAGAACTTGATAGCGTTGAACTTGATAGCATTGAACTTGATAGCATTCTTGAGGACGAATAAAGCTCTGAAGGTTTTTGAGGAGGAACGGTCATAATGTAAAAAAAAGCAGTTTGGGCTGAGGAAGATTAGTGGTTGTTCAACGCCTTGCGCCAATTAAACGTGTCGCGGCAGTTTCGAGTAGTGTTAATCAGAATAAAACGTTGAGAAGTCAAGGCGGAAGAAGGGGGAAATCAGTAACTTTTCAGGGCACCACCACATTTTGCCCCTGCAAAGCTGCAGCTCGTTCCTGAGCTTCCTGAGAGGAGGGTGCGTCCTGAGGAAAAACCGCCACAGCTCGCATGTAGTGTTCTAACGCTTGCTGCGGGTTGCCGGCCGCCTCTTCAAGTCGGCCCAATAACAAAAACGCCTGGGTGTAGACACGTCCTTGATCCGCACTAGCATGCAGTTGTTTAAGAGCCAACTCCGTGATTGGTTCAAGACGAGCCCGGGCTTCTGGCAAACGACCACGTTCCAAATCCACACGCGCCATGCCAACCGATGCCTGAGCCGACCCTTCCGCTCCGGAATAGACTGACTGAAATTTTTGGTAGGTGTCCTCCGCTTCATCAAATCGACCAAGACCGACGTAGGCATCTCCCAGCATGGCGGTGGCGCTGCGCGCCCAATCGACCGGCAGACCAGCGAACTGGTCTACCACGCGTTGCAACTCGGAGATCGCCGCTTCATAATTATTCTCCCGCATGGCGCTTTGGCCCCGCCCGAATGCTTCGGGAGCGGGCATGACCACTCGCTGGACGCTCGCAAGGGGGACCCCAACTTCTCCCGCAGCAACGCGCACCATAATATTTGTGCCGGAGACACCCAAAATTTCACCTTCCTGCGTGTCATTCGCACGCACCAGCTGATGCTGACCGAGAGCCGGAGCCGCTCCTAAAAATGTTAATAAACACACAACTCCAATCCGACAAAAAGCTGCGGTGTGATGCGTAGCAACGGAAAAAAATTGGCATTGAGTGGGGAACGAGCGGGGAGCTTGCATGACTTCGTTCAATTAATAGCGCCTCGCCCTTTTTGGCAAGCTGTGGGACATAGATTTTCTGTTTTTCATCTTAGGCACCCCGCCCAAACCCTAGTCATAACCCGTCACGCTTCAGCTTTCGGGCGAGCGTTGCTCGCTGGAAACGCAAATGTGACTGGAGTTCTTGACAAGTAAATTATTTGCGGTGAACAAGCCAGTTCCCTCCTGCTGTCAAGCAAATTACGCAAGCACCTCCCTCATGATTAGCTTTAAACCATGATGAACAGAAGGGTTGGGGCCTAAAGATTTTTTTCGCACTTGCTCAGGAGCGGGGTCGCACGGTCGCGTGCTCAGGGCAAAAAAAAATCTTATCCCCAAGTTATTCACAAGCAATTTGCCAAATCCTCCCGCTCGCGCTTGTATACTTTGGACCACGCCGCTTTTCTTACGTAAGTCTTATGAAAAAAATCTTAGTTTTTACCGCTGGCTTCGGCGAGGGGCACAACACCGCCGCGCGAAACATTCGAGATGCCATCGAAATGGTTGCTCCGGATGAAGCGCGAGTCGAGATTCTTGATCTCTTCGACGAGTGCTACGGAAAGTTTAATGACTGGATGCGCAAGGCCTACCTGACCGCCATCAACCGTGCCCCTCGGGTGTGGGGCAAAATCTATGACCTCATGGATAATACCGGAGTGGTGAAGCAAAACCTCTCCATGCTCAAAAAGATGCGAGGCACCATGAGCGATCTCCTTCTCCGCGTACAACCCGACGCGGTCGTCTCCACCTACCCCGCCTACAATTACTTGATCGATTCGATTTTTCAGGAAGGCCGCCAACGACAATTCTCCCAAATTACAGTGGTTACCGACTCCATCACCATCAATTCCGTATGGCATCGCTGCGGGAGCGATTATTTTTTGGTGCCTAACGAGCCAACCGCCGAGGTGATGATCCGAGCGGGGGTGGAAGAAGAGCGTATCAAGGTTTTTGGGTTTCCGGTTACTCCCCAGTTTTGTGATCCGCAAATGCAAGGCCAACGCCTGCCGCCCAGCGCACAAGAACCGCGGCGGGTTCTTTATATGGTCAATAGCGGAAAGAAAGAAGCCCACCGGATCGTTCGCAAGCTTCTGAAAGAACCGAGCCTTCACCTGACCGTCACCGCCGGTCGTGACACCGCATTGCGCCAAAGAATAGATCACGAAATCAAAGACCACTGCGACCGAGCTAGTGTTTTGGGTTGGACCAATAAAATGCCCGAACTCCTCATGAGCCATCACCTGGTCATTAGCAAAGCTGGAGGAGCCACGGTGCAAGAAGCCATCGCCGCGCGCACCCCCATGATCATCAGCCAGGTCGTGCCAGGGCAGGAAGAAGGCAATGCCCGGCTGCTCCTAGAGCAGCAAGCGGCCATCTTGGCGCCGGACGCTGATGCCGTAGTCGATGCCGTTCAGGATATCTTCGCCAAAGACAATCGTGCTTGGCATGGTTTCTACGAGCAAATCTCCAAGCTCAGTCGACCGAGTGCCTCGCTTGACATCGCCCGGTTTATTCTAGAAAAAGCGCTTCCGGACAACACCCCGCCACGCACGCTGCCCGCCTTTGATCGCCAACAGGAAGGCTCGGCTTCCAGCCAATCCGGCCTGCTACTCTGCGACTTGCACACTCACACCGTTTTTTCCGATGGCAAACTCACCGTGGGCGAACTGGTCGACTTCTACGGCCAACGAGGGTTTGATGCCCTATGCATTACCGACCATTTTTGTGATCCCAAAAAGACACTCGGTCGGCTGGTCAATCTCACCGGATTGGTTCTACAACCCGACCAGGTCGAGGAATACTTTGAGGTCATTCAACAAGAAGCAGAGCGTGCCATGCGTCGGTATGGCATGATCGTTATGACCGGGCTGGAGTTTAATAAGGACGGCCTCACCAAAAAAACCTCCGCGCATCTTCTGGCCATCGACCTCAAGAAACCCATCGACCCATCCCTTTCCATCGTGGACACCATCTCTGCGATCCATGAGCAAGGTGCTCTAGCCGTGGCCTCGCACCCACACGAATTTCAAAGTGCATGGGGCAAAGACACGCTTTATTTTTGGGAGAATATCGAAAAATACGCTCCCCTTCTCGATGCCTGGGAAGTCGCCAACCGTGACGACATCTTTAATCCGGTCGGACTCAAGCGCCTCCCTTTCCTAGCCAACTCCGATTTTCATAAACCCAAACACATTTACTCCTGGAAAAGTTTGCTCTACTGCGAAAAGAATCCTGAAGCCATCAAACAATGCATTCGCATCAACCGGGATGTGGCCATCACTCTTTATCGCGAGCCACGAACCGGGTTCGGTTTTGGCCGAGAAGATGATTCCCCAGCGAACCTAGAATTTTTGCCGCAAGAAGTCTCCCACGCGCCGGAAGAGCGCACCCCTGCGGTGTTGCGAGCCTTCGACCTGAGCAAGCAGGCCTAGGCCCACGTCTCACTTGCAATGGCGGGTTATTTTATCACCGGCACAGACACCGGCGTGGGAAAAACCACCTTCCTCTGCGCCTGGCTCGACCTTCTGAAAAAACAAGGTCACACCCGAGCCATTGGATGGAAACCGTTGTGCTGTGGTCCACGGCACGATGCAGAACTTATTCTTGAGCACAGCTGCGCCGGTCCCAGCCTCAACGAGGTGAATCCCGTATGGTTTCAATTTCCAGGTGCGCCCTTGGTTGCTTCCATGGTCGAGAACAGACCGATTAACGAAAGCTTTTTACGCGATAGCTGGCAGCACCTCTCGCAAACCTATGATCCCATCCTTGTGGAAGGAGCCGGAGGCTGGTTGACCCCTTTAAACCTAGGTCGCAGCATGGCCGACCTCGCCGTCGATCTTGGCCTTCCGGTTGTCCTGGTGGTGTTAAATCGGCTTGGAGCGCTTAACCACGCCCTTTTAACCAAACAAGCCATCGAAAAGAGCGGGCTCCCTTTCCATGGTTGGGTGCTTAATGACGGCCAAATCAAAAGCCCCAGTCCAGGGATGGGACAAGACGACCAAGCTCCAGCCCAGCAAACCAACCCGGCTATTTTGGAGGAACTCCTCAGCTCCCCACCTCTGGCGGTCCTCCCGGCCCTAAGCAACGATCAACCCATTAATTGGGCTCCTCGCTGATTTCAGTGGGTGGTTGTCCCGCAGAGGCGCTGAGGCGCA
>DAIRSW010000146.1:0-6487 GCA_036804205.1 Verrucomicrobiia bacterium
C
Source organism: Verrucomicrobiia bacterium (assembly GCA_036804205.1). Classification (GTDB taxonomy): domain Bacteria; phylum Verrucomicrobiota; class Verrucomicrobiia; order Chthoniobacterales; family CALDSX01; genus DAIRSW01. The sequence goes on from DAIRSW010000146.1 coordinate 2, forward strand.
CCCATGACGAGGTGCGGTAGGTTGATTGGAAGTCTCCGAGTCTCCGAGTCTCCGCAACATCTGCAACCTCGCCTTCCAAAAACTGCCTCTACCGCGGTCGCTTCAATCAAAATCACTTGTGGCTTATCCAAGGTCGCGCTTAGATGCAGATTCGCGCATGGCAGGGTATCTTATTAGACGAATTTTAGCCGGGGCTGTGGTTCTCTTCGCCGCAGTGTCGCTCACTTTTTTGATGATTCGTCTCATCCCCGGTGGCCCTTTTGCCTCAGAGCGGAGCATGCCGGCCCACATTGAAGAGCAGCTGCTCCGTCCATACAAGCTGGACGGTCGCGAAGGCCGGGATTGGGCCGAAGCGCAGGCCAAAGCATGGAACTGGTCAGAAACCTGGGTGCAGAGGGCGGGCAACACCGGCAGTCTTACCCAGCAATACGTGGAATACCTCGCTGATCTACTCCAAGGCGACCTTCGGCGCTCCACCCAGTATCGAAACCGGACGGTCGCTGAGCTTCTGGCGGTGTCGCTCCCAGTGACCATGATTTTGGGGGTGACGTCCCTGATGATCGCCTGTGCGGTGGGCGTTTCGGCAGGGGTATGGTCGGCCGTGCGAGGTCAGGGCCCAGCCGGACAATCCGTGGTAATCATGTCCGTTTTCGCCATTTCCATCCCAACTTTTGTGATCGGCCCCTTGCTCATTTGGATATTTGCTTTGCAGTTTCGCATGTTTCCATTGGGCGGTTGGGGCACGTTATGGCACCTGGTTTTGCCGGCCATCACTCTGGCAATTCCGTATGCGGCTTACATCGCACGGCTGACCCGCACCAGCATGCGCGAGACCCTCGGCCAGGACTTTATTCGAACGGCGCGGGCTAAGGGCAGGGAGGAGTTTGGGGTGGTCATGCAGCATGCATTGCGCACCGCAATCTTGCCGGTGGTCACCTATGTTGGGCCTCTCACCGCTCATTTGTTGACCGGATCGGTGGTCATTGAAACGGTGTTCAATATTCCTGGGGCCGGACGCTTTTTTGTGCACGCCATTGAAAACCAGGATGGCTTTGTACTGGGGGGAGTGGTGATTGTTTACTGCGCACTCTTGGTTCTCATGAATCTGGTGGCAGACATCGTCTCCAGCATTCTAGACCGTCGGATTCGTTTGGAGGATTTAAAGTAATGGCTTTCTCCAAACCTCCATCCACAGATCGTTTCGCCAAACTCCTGGTTCGCATGAGTCTAGGGTTCTTGCTTGTCGTCGTCTTAGCAGCCGTGTTTCTTCCGGAATTTTATCCCGAGCATCTGCGTAGCGAATCCGAACACCAGTTCGCGCCGCCGTCCGGCGATTTTGTCATGGGAGCTGACCTCCACGGACGTGATCTTTCTTATCGGCTACTTCAAGGCGCCCGCATCTCCTTGCTGGTCGGCGTGGCCGGTGCAATGGTAAGTTTGGTGATCGGCACCCTGTACGGTCTCATTGCAGGATATTTTGGAGGGCGCGTCGATGCTGTGATGATGCGGTTTGTGGATCTTTTTTATGCAATTCCGCGCCTCATTTTTATCATTATCCTTATCAATTTTCTCGAGGAACCGGTCGCTGCTTGGATGACCGATGCGTGGCGTGATACGCCCCTTTACCCGCTCCGAAATTATTCGAAGATTTTTTTAATGATCCTGGCTTTGGGCTGCATCGAATGGCTTATCCTGGCGCGGTTGGTGCGTGCGCAGGTGCTTTCGCTCAAGCAGCGCCTGTTCGTCGACGCATCACGCGCCCTTGGACAATCCCATTTCGGCATTTTGATGAAGCACTTGCTGCCAAACCTGCGCGGTCTGATTCTTGTTTATTTGGGATTAACTATCCCCACGGTGATGATTGACGAAGCCTTCATTAGCTTTATTGGTTTAGGTCTTGACGCCTCGCAAGCCAGTTGGGGTGTATTGCTGCGGGACGGAGCACAAGCCCTTAATCCAATCGAAAGCTGTTGGTGGCTGCTGGTCTTTCCAGCTGGATTCATGTCTCTGACATTGTTGGCTCTCAACTTTATCGCTGACTCGCTCCAGGAGTCGCGTGGCGGACGGGGCGCTTCCTGACCATCGTATGAATCTTTTGGAATCCATCGAACAACGGGTTGTTTTGGGGGACGGAGCCCTCGGCACGCAACTTCTGCTAGGCGAACGATCCTGGAAGGATTGTCTCGAGTTCATTAATGTTGAGCGGCCTGAGGAAGTGCATGATCTACACCGTCGCTATCTGGATGCGGGAGCAGAAATTATCGAGACCAATAGCTTTGGAGCAAATCGGGTCCGCCTGGCACGGCATCGATTGGCCGACCGGGTGAATGAAATTAATTGGCAGGCCGCTCAGATTGCACGTCAGGCAGCCCAAGGTTACCCGGCCCTTGTCGCTGGCAGTGTTGGCCCACTTGGGTTAAGTGCGGACGAAGCGCAGCACCATGGCATCGACCGCTTAGAGGTTTACTTAGAGCAAATTGGAGCCCTTCTGGATGGTGGCGCGCAAGCCATATTTCTGGAATCCTTTTCCGACGAAAAGGAGCTGCTTATTGCTTTAGAGGCCAAACAAACCCTCCATCACTGTCCCGTGGTAAGCATGCTTTCCTGTGACCCCAGTGGCTTCCTTCCAAGCGGACGTCCACTGGAGGAGGCCCTTCTCGAGCTTCTCGAACAAGGCTCCGACATGATGGGTGTCAATTGCCTTTCTGGTCCCCAAGCCACCGTAAGACTCTTGCAACGGCTCCCGGCCAACCTGCCACTGGCTGCCTTTCCCAATGCTGGCAGTCCCGCGATCACTGAGGGCAAACTGAGTTTTGATGCGTCTCCCGAGTACTTTGCCCAAGCCGCAGAAGCCATGGCGGCAGAAGGCGCCAAATTGATTGGCGGTTGCTGCGGGATTGGCCCGGAACATATAAAGGCTGCGAAAGCGCGGGTGCGTGGTCTTCCGGTGGTGCACAGCAAAAGCCGACGTCCGTCCGTGACCGTGGCGGAAAGCCCCGCGCCACCAACCGACCAACCGGGCGAGCCAAGTATTTTGGATCGCTATCATCAAGGAAAAGTTGTGGTGGTCACTGAACTTGATCCGCCCAAAACGCTTCAACTGGATCGCTACATGGAAGCCGCCCGCGCCATCCACAAGGCTGGATCGGACGCCATTACTCTTGCTGACAATAGTTTGGCGATCTTGCGAGTCAGCAATCTGGCCATGGGCTCATTGGTTCAGCAAAAAGTGGGCGCTATCCCGCTGCTACATATCAGTTGTCGCGATCGCAATATTCTTGGCCTGCAAAGTTATCTCATGGGCATGGCTGCCATGGGCATGCGGCATGTGCTTCCTCTCACTGGTGATCCGGCGAAGGTCGGGGATCATCCGGGTGCCACATCTGTGTATGACCTCAACTCGATCAAACTCATCGCCCTAGTCAAAAGGATGAACGAGGGCTTCAATGCCAACGGCAAGCCGCTCAAAGCCAATCCAAGTTTTGTGATCGGTTGCACTTTCAACCCCAATGCCAAAAATATCGACACCCAAGTGCAGCGCTTGGAGCGCAAGGCTGAGGCTGGTGCTCAATATGTGATGACCCAGCCCATATTTGATCCTGCTCTCGTGGATCTTACTTGGGATAAAACCAAACATTTGAATCTGCCCATATTTTTGGGCGTTTGGCCTCTGGTGAGTGGACGTCAGGCTGAGTTTTTACACAACGAAGTACCAGGAGTCGTTGTGCCCGAAGGGATTCGCGAGTCAATGGCCGGCCTGGAAGGCGTGGATGGACGTCAGGCCGGGCTTTCTCTAGCTCGAGACCTTATTGATAAAATAATGACGCGCTACCGGTCGATCTACCTGATGACGCCCTTCTTAAGCTACGAACTCAGCGTTGACTTACTCCAGCACATCCGAGCGAAACCTCATCCATAAGCGACCCAAGTCCCGGGGCTTTTATATCGATCTGCACTGCCCAACTGAAGATCGCTTCCTTCTCGAGCGTCCGTCAAAAACTTGCCATTTTCTGCAAGCGAGTCTTGTGTTATAAGCCGTTGGGTTGAAACTCGATCCTTTGCCATCACGATGCTTGCTCTGTTACGAATCAAAAATTTAGCTTTGGTCGAAGAACTCGAATGGAGCCCTGCCGCCGGTTTCGTGGCGATCACCGGGGAAACAGGAGCTGGCAAATCCATTATTCTCGGTGCCCTCAAGCTTCTTCTAGGTGATCGCGCCGACAAAAGCCTCATTCGCGCGGGAACAGAAGCCTGCACCGTCGAAGCTGAGTTTCACATCCCACGCGATCTCCAGCTCAACCCCCAACTGCTCGATCAAGGCGTAGAACCTTGCATCGACGGCACACTCATCTTAAAGCGCAGCTTCGGCATCAACACCGGAAGTCGCCAGTTCATTAATGGCTCCACCACCACTCTGAATGTGCTCAAATGGGTCGGCGACGCCTTGGTCGATCTTCACGGGCCGCACGATCACCAGTCGCTTTTCTCCATCGACACCCAGCTTGAGCTTTTGGATGCCTACGCCAAAGCGATTGATTTGCGTCGGCAACACGAAGACCTTTACCAGCAATTCGTAGAATTGAACAAAGAACTCGTCGAACTCGGCGGCACCGGAGGCGATGTGGAACGTGAGTTGGACCTGCTCAAACATCAAATCGACGAGATCGAAGAACTCAATCTCAAACCCACCGAAGAGACCGAGCTTCTGGCCACCTACCAACGCGCCGCCAATGGACGACGCCTGGTTGAACTCGCCACCAGCGTTGTGAACATCCTCGAAGAAGGTGACGAAGCCCTTCGTTTACGCTTAGCCGAATCCCAAAAACTCCTTCAAGACCTGGCCAAACTCGATCCCCAAATGGAACCGCGCTCCGAGGAACATCGCTCCGCAGTGGTCATCTTAGAAGAACTTACGGGCGCACTGCGAGACTACGCCGAAGGCCTGGATCTTGACGCCGCCAGCCTCGACGCCCTTGAACAGCGGGTCAACGCTCTAGAAAGCGTCAAACGCAAATACGGCGGCACCTTAGAAGCGGCCCATGACTTCGCCCAGATCTGCCGAGAAAAACTGCAACGCCTCGAAGGCCGAGGGGAGCGCCTCGAGATACTGCACGGTGAGATCGATAAAGTCGAGCAACAACGAAAGGCCGTCGCCCAACAGCTCCACGCTCTCCGCAACCAAGCTGCGCCTCAGCTTGCCCAAGAAGTCTCCGCGCACCTTGCCGACCTCGGATTCAAACAAGCCCACTTTGCCGTCGACCTGCACGCTGCGGAAAAAGCCAAAGCCACCGGCGAAGACAGCGTCGAATTTCTCTTCGCGCCCAACCCCGGCGAACCGGTCAACGCACTACGCGACATCGCAAGCAGCGGCGAAATCAGCCGGGTCATGCTAGCGTTAAAAACCGCCCTAGCCCGAGAAGACAACGTCGCCCTCATGGTCTTTGACGAAATCGATGCCAACGTCGGCGGCGAAATTGCGCATGCGGTGGCCCAAAAAATGAAACAAATCGGCGAGCGCAGGCAGGTCTTGGTCATCACCCACCTTCCTCAAGTGGCCTCAAAAGCGGCGCACCATTTTTTAGTTTTGAAAGAAGTCATCGACGGACGAACCCATTCGCGGCTCAGACCGGTCGAAGGGCCGGACCGCGTTAAAGAGATCGCGCGAATGCTAGGCGGCCAGAGCGACTCCGCAGTAGCCCACGCCGAAGCCCTCCTGCAAACCGGGTAAGCCCGTAGTACCCACGCAAAGTGGGGAGGGCGAACCTTCGGGTGAGCCAAAAGAACGGCACACTGAGAAAAAACTCACGCAAAGAAGCAACGACGCCAAGAGCAGAGCATTGAAAAAAGACGAAGTCTGTAGCGGAATGCGGAATGTATTTCGCTCTTACTCAGAGCGGGGGGCCGAACCTCTGTGTGAGTCAAAAGACAAGACACGCAGCCCTAGACCACTGTCAATTCACAACCCGGTTCGCCAAAACATTTTCAAGATGTTTCTCCGCACTCGGGTCAGAATCGCTCACAATTTGGCGATCAAATCGTAATGATATCAGCACCCACATGCTGCCCCTCAGCAAGCCGAAAAAACGACCTGATATACATACCTGTCGAACACAAAATTCTTGTCAATGAGAGAGTTACAACCCAGGATTAGTCCAGTAAATCCTCTGGATATCACTTCCAAGAATACTACGAATAAATACTGTTCGGATCAAATATGAACCTCGCCGATGACATCGAAAAGGCAGTTTCAGATCTCAGCAAATTTGCCGAATCTGGAGTAAAGATTTTTGGTTCGGACGTTCATCAATTTCGCCTCCTACCTTCCATGAACGAGACCGAGGTCAGCGCATTCGAGAGAGAGCATGGCATCGTTCTTCCAAAGGAGTATCGCGCTTTTCTGCTCAAGGCTGGCCGGGGTGGAGCGGGCCCATTTTATGGTTTATTTGAGTTTCATCACATGGATGATGGATTTGATGACAAGCCATG
>DAIRSW010000147.1:0-6422 GCA_036804205.1 Verrucomicrobiia bacterium
AGGTAAAGTCTGCATGCGCCAATCCAATACACCAGGATTCTTCCATGACAAAGGCTGGTTTTGATGCCACGATGGCCGACTCAATGACCATAAGAATCCCGCCTATGAAAATCGAACGCGTCGTAAAGGATCGTCATGCCATTGCAGCGAAAACTCGAGAATCAGCAAGGTATGCTGCCGATCCAAACTGTTGGCGGCTAACAATTAGAGCAGGATACCGGAAGTAATTATGGGGCATCACCGGGAAATCGTCAGGCTGGAAGATTCTGGCTTACTGCATGCTCCAGAGGATGCGGGACGTCCAGATTTGGAGCAGTTGAACGACCTCGCAAGGGTGTTGCAGAAGCTGTTAAACACAAACTCGGTAGAGGCGATGGTATTGACGGGGGACCCTCAGGGATGGCTCTCGCAGGTGGGCGCTCCTGGAATTGGTGGTGCGTGCGGCGTCTATGCCTGCCGGGTTTTGCCGGGTCAGGAGGCTCATTTGGCAATGCTGCGCGCGGTGCTTTCGGAGCGGGGTTGGGTGATCCATCACCAGCGTGTGATTCGCCCCAGCGGTTCCAAATTCCGGCTGCCCCTTTTTGTGTGCGTTGTGGCGTCGCATGAGAATGAGGTGCTGCGGGAGGCGTTGAACGGGGAGATCCTTGGCCTTCGAGGTGATTCACGTTTGGAATGGGTGCCCCAGGAGACGGCAGGTTCACCTCCAGGCCGCTTGCGCATTGGGCTTTTTACTCTGGAATTTGGCCCATACCCGGCCCAGGGTGGTATTGGCACAGCCTTTCAAGCGATGGCAGAGGCGCTGGTGGAGGCGGGGCACCATGTGACAGTGCTGGTTTTTCCCCTCAGCTTTGTGGGGGAGGATTACCGGAAGCTTGAGGATTATTGCCAAGCGCGGGGGATGGACTCTGAGGTGATCATGAAAGAGGCAAAGCCCCACTCGTTCCATAGCGCCTATTACAGTGTGAGCGCGCGCGGCAGGAAGATTCTGGAATTTTTGCGAAAGCGTGAGCAAGCTGGCGAAGGTTTTGATATTGTGCATTCGCCAGACGCAGGCAACCCGCTGAGTTACGCGATGCGGTTGAAACGGTTGAACCTGGCCTTTCAAGACACGCATTTTGTGGTGGGCCTGCATGGCCCCCTAGCGTGGGTGCACCAGAACAACCAGAAAAGCCCTCAGTTCGTGGAGGAAATGGCGATGCTTTACATGGAAAAAGTGGCTGTGCAACTTGCGGATACGGTGATCAGCCCCAGTTACTACCTGCTCAACTGGTTGCGTGAGGAGGGCTGGTGCTGGCAGGGGGAGGCTTTCGTTCAGCAGAATATTCTCACCGCACCCGCCGAGGAGAAAGCCCCTGCTTCTGGTGCATCGGACCAGGAGTGCATCACAGAGCTGGTGTTTTTCGGTCGGCTGGAGTTTAGGAAAGGGTTGAAGTTTTTTTGTGATGCCCTGGATGAGTTGACTGATGATCCGCTGATCGCGCGGTTGAGGTTGACGTTTTTGGGTCCCGAAGCGGAATTGATTGTCGGCTATAGCAGGTATGGGCCGCGGGACTATCTGCGTGATCGCCATGACAAGGGCAATTGGCCATGGGAAATGGAGATCTTGAGCGCATATGACAGCCAATCGGCGCGGGCATATTTGCGCGCCGGCAATCGGCTGGCGATCATGCCGAGCACGCAGGATAACAGCCCTTATACCGTTTTGGAAGCGCTGCTCGACGGCATACCGTTCTTAGCAGGGCGCACCGGAGGCATCCCAGAATTGATTCATCCGGAAGATGTTCCGCGGGTCACTGTCCCAACTTTTGATCCAGCCAACCAGGCGCTGCGCTATGGAAAGCTGCTGGCGCGTGCCATTGGTGAACGCATTAAAAGTCCGCTGGAGCACCGGGCGCGCTGGGCCATCGATCCAGAGCGCACCCGGCAGTGTTGGGTGGACTGGCATGAAGCTTTTGCCCGGGAAAAAGTTCGGCGGTTGGCATCACCGATCGAGAAAAAAACTTCGACCGCCCAGGTTATCTCTGAGCCAGCTTTCTTTTCCGTCTGCATCCCCACCTTCAACCGCGCCAAGCTACTGAAACAAGCGGTTGATTCCGTATTACGCCAGGATTACTCGAATTACGAGATTATTGTGGTGGATGACGGATCAACGGACCCTGATGCAGTGGAGTACCTGCAGCACCTAGAACAGGATTTTGCGCGGAAGGATTGGTTGGTGCTCCGGCAGCAGCAGGGTTTTCCCAGCCGCGCACGCAACTACGCCGCAGCCAATGCGCGCGGGGATTTTCTGCTGTTCATGGATGATGACAACGTGGCGGAGCCGAATGAGCTCAGCGTATTCCAGGCGGCCATTCACGCTGCTGCCGCGGATGTTTACACTTGCGGTTGCATGTATTTCCGAGGGTACGGTGAGCCCAGACCAGCGGACGTGTTTGCACGGCATATCCCGTTAGGTTCACCAATCCACCTTGCTTGCCTGGATAACGTGCAGTCTGATACCAACTGCGTGTGGCGCGCCGATGGCTTCCGCAAAATCGGCGGCTTTAAGGTGCTCAACGAGTTGGGTTACGAAGATTACGAGATCATCAATCGCGCTTCCGTGATGGGGATGAAGGTGGAGTTGGTGCCGGAGTACCTCTACTATTACCGAGTTTTTGATGAAAACGGCTCCCACACAGTCAGTGCCTTAGAATGTTGGCGATCTGCCACCGAGCCGTTTTTTCAAGAGATGCCCGAAAAGCTACGAGATCTGCTGCCCTTCGCGTATGGAATGATGCGGTTTACGGAACGTATCGCCTGGGGAGCCAAGCAATCCATCCCAGAGCCCTCTTCACCGAAGCTGGACAGGCAGATGAAGAAGTTGCAGGAGAGCATCTCTAGTCTCAACAGCAAAGCAAAAAAAAGCAACCAGCAACTACAGCACCTGCAGAGGCTCATTCGTCGGCGAAGCCTGGTGCAGAGACTGAAGGACTCGTTCGGGAAAAGATTTTCTGTAGAAGCGAGGGGTAAGTAAAGGTTCGACGGGCAAGAAGGGTCTCAGGACGGGCATAGTCGTCGGAAAATGCGTCGGCCGAGTAAAGGCTGGAGCGCCAATGGAGTGCGCCAGCATTCGCCGATGACAAGGGCTGGTTTTGATGCAAAGCTCACCGGGGCTCACTGGATCTCCAGTGAAATGCTCAGCCGCATGATTTTTTCCGGAATAACCTGAATCCAGTGCTGCTCAATTAGCGTAATGCTCATGCCTATGAAAATCGAACGTGCCGTAAAAGATCGTTATGCTGGTGCAGCGAAAGCTCAAGAGGCAGCTTTATGTTGTCCTGTCATTTATGATCCACAATATCTCAAGGTCATTCCAGACGAAGTGATTGAAAGAGATTACGGCTGCGGGGATCCTTCCCAATATGTTAAGTCCGGAGAAACGGTGCTCGACCTCGGCTCAGGCACCGGAAAGATTTGTTTTATCGCTGCCCAAGTGGTGGGCCCCGAGGGGAAAGTGATCGGTGTGGATATGACTGACGACATGCTGGCGGTTGCCCGAACCAACGCTCCGGTGGTGGCCGAGCGCATCGGATTTTCTAATGTCGAATTTCGCAAAGGCAGAATTCAAGATCTCGCGCTCGATCTGGAAAAGCTGGATCAAGAACTGCAAACACGCCCGATCACCGATGCAGCAAGTTTTCTCGCGGCTGACGATCTCGCCGAGGAGCTGCGCATCAAACATCCGTTGATCGAAAGCCACTCGGTGGACGTGGTGGTCTCCAATTGCGTTTTAAATTTGGTGGATTCGCAGTCCAAACCCAAGCTTTTTCAAGAAATCTTCCGCGTGTTGAAGCTCGGGGGACGCGCGGTGATTTCTGACATCGTTGCGGACGAGGAGGTGCCCGAGCACTTGCAAAATGATCCCGAGCTTTGGAGCGGATGTATCTCGGGAGCACTTACCGAGGAAGGATTTCTAAAAGCTTTTGAGGAGGCAGGCTTTTATGGTATCGAGATTTTGAAGTTCGACCAGGAACCCTGGCGCACTGTGGAAGGTATCGAGTTCCGATCCATGACTATTCAGGCTTTTAAAGGCAAGCAAGGTCCCTGCTTTGAACGCAAGCAAGCAGTGATCTACCGCGGCCCTTTCAAAGAGGTTTTGGATGACGACGGGCATCGCCTGGAGCGTGGGGTGCGCTATGCGGTTTGCGACAAAACCTTCCAGCTTTACAAAAAATCTCCTTACGCCCAAAGCTTTGACTTCGTGGAGCCGCTCGAGCAAATCCCGGTTGGCGAAGCCCAGCCTTTTCAATGCGAACGCACCACCCGTCGGCATCCCAAAGAAACCAAAGGCGCTGACTACCAAGCCACCAAGCAAGCCAGTAACCATTGTGTCGACGGTGGTTCCTGCTGCTGATCCACAGAGAGGCGCAAGCATGAGACTCGATGAACTAGAGACTTTCGGGGTAAAAAGCTTTTCGCAAACCCTGGCAGCACATCGTTTGGACCTGCGACGTGGCGAGACCGAGATTTTGCAGATCAATGTGGGCAAGCTCTGCAATTTGACCTGCATTCATTGCCATGTGAACGCCGGTCCGGCGCGCAAAGAAATCATCACCCGCGAAACTTTGGACCAGATTTTGGAGTGGTTAGAAGGCACGGACATTCACACTGTCGACCTTACCGGCGGCGCTCCGGAAATGATCCCAGACTTTGCTTACCTGATCACGCGCCTCCGGGAAATGCCGCAGGTCGAGACCATTATCGACCGGTGTAACCTAACCATCATCAACGAGCCAGGGTATGAGTGGTTGCTCGATTTGCTGGAGGAGCACCGGGTCTCCATTGTGGCTTCCATGCCCTGCTACGCTCCAGACAACGTGAACGCTCAAAGAGGAGACGGCGTTTTCGATTCGAGCATCCTCGCCTTGCAGAGGCTCAACGCTCGCGGTTTTGGCAGACGAACGGATCTACCCCTGGACCTGGTTTATAACCCCAACGGTGCGTTTTTGCCGCCGGACCAAGCCGAGCTTGAAGCCGACTACAAGTTGGAGTTGAAAAAACATTTCGACATCGATTTTCACCGCCTTTTTGCCATCACCAACATGCCCATCTCTCGGTTCAAATCTTGGCTGAAAAACAACGGTAAACTGGAAGAGTATATGGCCATTCTCCAAGAAGCCTTCAACCCGTCCACCGTGGAGGGTCTGATGTGTCGCAACACGTTAAGCATTGGCTGGCGAGGCGAGGTTTACGACTGCGATTTTAATCAACAACTCGGCATGCAATGGCGCGGAAGCGAGCGGCAAGCGTTGTCTTTATGGGATCTGCCTTCGTCCAAGCTCGAAGGCCGAGCCATTGAGTTGGCGGAACACTGTTTTGGTTGCACAGCTGGCTGCGGCTCCTCCTGCCAAGGCGTGGTCGCCTAAGCGGCAATCAAGCTTCGTAGTGACTCTGTGTTGTTGCCAAACACAAGTTTCGTGCACCTGGGAAGGGGATAAAAATAAAATCTTGATGACCTAGGGCTTCCGTGTGTTAGATTGGATGAGTTATGCAGCACTTATTTGAAACTGAGCATCAAGAAAACCTTGAGTTCGCTGTCAGCGGACGTGTCGGGCATCAGGAAGTGCTTGAAGAAAATCGTACGCTCCGGGAGGATCCCACGGCATCCGCGTTACTGAACGCCTTTACCCAGCCGGTTCTCGTCTTCAACGCCAACCAACAGATCGTTTACATGAACGACTCCGCTCAAGGCCTCCCTGATGGCGGCGACCAGCTTCTCGGCTTGCGTTTTGGCGAATTTCTCGGCACCGACCATCTCATGCAAGGTCATCGCTGTGGTGATCCGGATGGTTGTGCCAACTGCAATGCTTTACCGGCCATTTTTAGCGCTCTAAGCGGCCAACAAAGTTTGGAGCAAGGGACCCTCGTGATGCATCCTGATTCTGATCAAAGAAAAACTTATCAGCTCGAAGGCAAGCCTTTACCATTTCAAGGCAAAACCTTCGGAATGCTCATCCTGCATCCCGCCGGCTAATAAGAAAGTTCTTACTTCCAATACATTCGACGCACTGGGTGTTCGTCTAATAGATTGGGGTGCATGCCGCCTAGTCGATCGGCATCGTAAAACAAAATGCCAACAAAAAAGTAAAGCGGCACCACCGGGACAGCTTCAGTGACCAAAATCGATTCAGCACGCTGGAACCACGTGTTGCGTTCCTCTGACTCGAGAGCGGCTGCGGCCTGTTGGATGGCCTGATCATAATCAGGATGCCCCCATCCGGTCCGGTTGTTGCCTCCGCCAGTAACAAAGAGGTCAAGAAACGTATTGGGATCATTGTAGTCACCCACCCAGCTCGAGCGGGCGATGTTGTAGTTGAGAGATTCCATCGAGTTTAGATAAACTTTCCACTCTTGCTTGGCCTGAACAATATCAATCCCAAGTT
>DAIRSW010000148.1:0-6393 GCA_036804205.1 Verrucomicrobiia bacterium
ATAAATAAAAACGGAAAATTGGGTGGGGGATGCCTTAGCGGCTAAGGATTAATTTAGATCAGGGAATACCCGGAAACAGGCCGCACCCCTGCGTTTCGAGAAGCAATGCTAGCGAGATACTCATCCCTGAACTTTGGCAAGGCGGATTGCACTGGCCATGCCAAAGCCTCGCCGTGGGCACAAATGGTACGACCCGCCACCTGATCTGCGACCGACAGAACTTGATCGATATCTGCGGCGCTTCTGTTGAGGTGCCCATTAACTGAAGTAAGACGGGAAGTGATCTTTTTCAGCCACAAACTTCCCTCGCGACACGGTGTGCACTGACCGCAGGATTCGTGGGCATAAAATGCATTGATATTGGCCAGAGCTTCAAGCATGTCGATGGAGTCGTCGAGCACAATGGCCCCACCCGTCCCGAGTGCCGTGCCGCAGCTCATTAAGCTACCCGCGTCCATCGGGATTGATTCAACATCCCACGTGCAAGATTCACCACTAACAGGGTCCTTTCCCTTAAACGATTCCCCGAATTTCAAGATTTTCATCGACATGCCGCCGGGAATAACCGCCTTAAATTTCCGGCCATTGCGAGGGCCTCCCGCGACATCGTAAAGCAACTCACCCATGGTGATTTTCCCGGCCTCGAACTCCCAATATCCCGGGTTCTTAACCATCCCGCTGACCCCATAAATATGAGTCCCCGGATCACCTTTAACACCAATTTTTTGATACTCTTTGGCACCCAGCTCAATCACATGCTTTACGTGACAGAGCGTTTCGACATTATTCACGACTGTCGGGCACATATACAGCCCCAAAGCAGCCGGGAAATAGGGCGGCTTAATTCGTGGATAGCCACGCTTGCCCTCTAAAGATTCAATTAGGCCAGTTTCTTCGCCACAGATGTAGGCACCTGCACCGCGACAGACCACTATGTCGCATGAATAGCCGTTTCCAAGGACATCTTCTCCGCAAAAGCCGGCAGCCTTAGCCTCGTCAATAGCTCGCTGCAACACCCGTGCGCCATTAACATACTCACCTCGGATATAAATAAAGGCAGCTTTTGCCCCGATGGCATAAGCGGTTATCATCATTCCCTCGATCAACTGATGAGGGTCTTTATACATAATCTGACGGTCCTTAAAAGTTCCCGGCTCAGATTCATCGGCGTTACACACGAGATAGATTGGTTTCCCAGACTTAAAATCGAGAAACTTCCACTTCATACCGGCAGGGAAACCGGCACCACCACGGCCCTTAACGCCCGAATCAAGTACTTCCTGGCGGATTTCCTCTGGCTTGCGAGCCAACGATTGACGGAGTGCCGCGTAGCCCCCGTGGCGTTCGTAGCACGCTAAATCTGGCGTGTAACCAGGCTCATCGGCGTGCTTAAGGATTAGACGAAACTCTTTAGGGTGGCGGACCATGCGAAAACTTTTACGATTGAAATGAATCTCGCACAAAGCGACTAAACAGAAGGAAGTAGAAATGATTCTGGCAATGAGTTCCGCTAATTAAAAGCAGCGTCCTTACATCGAACTTCGCGCAAAACTTACTAGCCATTAAAAGCGGGTGTTCCCAGTTCTGGCCGGGTGTCGATGGGGGTTCCAACCAAGCTGCGTAGCTCCTCGACTAATGGCCCAATTGCTTCGGGATTTACGCGCTCGTAGAGGCGACCGTGCGCGTGAACCACTGGAGCGCTTCCGCAACTACCAAGGCACTCTCCAAACTCAAGGGAGAAATTGCCGTCAGCCGAAGTCCCGCCCAGCGGTGCTCCAAGTGCCTCGACCAATTTATCCTTAACGGCATAACTGCCGCACAATGCGCAAGAGAGCGTCCGGCAGACAACTACCTGCACGCGGCCAGCCGGTTCGCGGCGATACATCGGATAAAAGGTCACTACCTCCATCACTTGCACCGGCTTAACACCCAGGCGATCGGCAATCCAAGGATGTAAATCATCCGGGATAAAGCCCAGATCCTCTTGGACGAGGTGCAAAATATTCATCATGGCACTCCGCCGCTCCGGAAAACGCCCAATTTCGATGTCGATGAGCCGCACCGTCTCTTCGGAGGGACTTGGCGCGGTCGAAAGACTAGCACCGGGATGATTAACTTCTGCCAACATAGCGCGGTTCAGTGAATGGAGATGGATTTAGTTTCCAAACGGCTTCGGTGTTCAGGTGATCGCATGAGCGGGCTAATTTATTCAGAGAGACAGTTCATCGATCACATTCACCTAAGACGAAATCCAGCGATCCTAAAACTACCGGTATATCGGCGATGGTCACGCCCGGGACGATTTTTGGCAAGATCGAGAGTGAACAGAAACTCGGGCCACGAATCTTGAGGCGATAGGGAACACCACCGCCTTTACTATGGATAAAAAATCCCAGCCAACCTTTGGGGTTTTCGGCTTCGAAATATACTTCGCCGGCAGGCATCTGCGGCCCTTCGGTGACAATCATGAAGTTCTGAATCAATTCCTCCATGCTGGTCAGAACTTTATCTTTGGTCGGCTTGAAGATTTTTTTGGCGTCTTCGGCAAACCAAGCCCCGCCCGGCAAGGTGGCGCACGCCTGTTCAAGAATCCGTAGGGACTGCCTCATTTCCTCGATGCGAACAATGAAGCGATCATAGGCGTCACCTCGTGATCCAAGCGGCACGTCGAAGTCATACCGCTCGTAGCCGCAATAGGGACGGTCCCGTCGGAGATCGAGATCGACACCGGACGCACGAGCGTTAGCACCCGTCAAGCCGTAAGCAAGAGCATCCTCTTTGGTGATGACCGCAATACCCTCAGTGCGATCCATAAACACCTTATTGCGAGTCATCAGGCCGTCGAACTCGTCGATCATCCCCTTCATCTCTTCGCAAAACAATTCCACCCGATGGATCCACTCTGGGGTCACATCGCGGGTCATGCCGCCAATGCGGGTGTAGCTAGTGGTGAAGCGGGCTCCAGTAAGGGCCTCGATCAGGGTGTAGATCTTTTCCCGTGCGGTGAAGCAATACATGAACGCCGTCCAGGCGCCAGTGTCCATCCCGAAGACGCCGAGCCCTAGCAGGTGGGCCGAGATACGTGCCAATTCACAGCAGATAACTCGGATGGCTTCACAGCGAGGTGGCATAGTGAGCCCCGCGAGTTTTTCGACAGCGATCGCGAAGGCGACATTGTTAGCGAGAGGAGCGAGGTAATCCAGCCGGTCGGTGTAGGGAACGAACTGGTTATAGGTCATCGCCTCAGCGATTTTTTCATCGCCGCGATGCAAATACCCGATGACCGGATCGCAAGATACAACCGTGTCGCCGTCGAGCTCTAACGAAAGTCTCAGCACCCCGTGGGTTGCTGGGTGGCTCGGCCCCATGTTGAGCTGCATCCGCTCACTCTTTAGCTCACCTTCCTCGTAATAGGCAGCGCGAGCACCGGTTTCGGGCATGGCAAACTCAGTTTTCATGGGAGGGAGGTAATAGTGTAGTCAGGGCTTGAAATCACACGATAACGAAGTTCGCTATCGAGTTTAGTCGTGGGGCTTTTGGTTGGCTTCGGTCCAAGACTCATCACGGGCCCGCGGCTCGCGTTTCGACATAGTTGCCCGTTGTGAGGCCACGAAAGGTCCACCGGCCATCGGAGCCGCAATCAGGTCGATGCCAGAAGAAGTAGCGATGCGGACATCCTGATCGGGATACGGAACTTCTATCCCGGCCAGCGGAAACTCTTTTCGCAAAGGGTGATAGGGATAGCCATCCCACATGAGAATGCGACGCAGGTCCGGATGTCCAATAAAAGTGACACCTAAAAGGTCAAAGCACTCCCTCTCGTGCCAATCCGCAGCGGGAAAGATCTTGGAAATAGTCGGCAAGGTTGGGTGGTCGGGAGAACCCTCACAGGGAACTTGCAACCGCAGGTAACGGTGATCACTCGGGCGATAAAAATGGTAACGCCCCTCGAAACGCGGCTCGGCTAATTCACCGAAGTCAATAGCGGTTAAATCGACCAGTAAAGCGAAACCTTGATCGTCGCGCAGCCACTGAGTGATCGCCACTAAATTGGGGGCCGCTACCCGCACTGCCTGGTGGTCACGGGAGTCAGAAGCCTCCTTGACATCGGGAAATCTAGTGGTGAAGTCAATGGCTACCATGACTAAAGAGAGGGTAATCGGTATTGAAAGGTGACGTCAAAACTAGATCGCCTGGGGAACCGCCGAGCGATGCCGGTTCATCAAGTTAACCGTGGAGGGCTCACGCTCAATCTTGCGCTGGAGCTTCATCAATCCGTCTAGGAGAGCCTCAGGGCGAGGCGGGCAGCCGCTAACGTAAACATCCACCGGCAGAATCCGATCGACGCCTTGCAGGGTCGCATAGGAGCGATACATCCCGCCGGTTGAGGCGCAGGCGCCCATGGCTACGACCCACTTCGGCTCTGCCATCTGGTCGTAAATCCGGCGCACCACCGAAGCCATTTTGTAGGTAACGGTTCCCGACACAATCATGCAGTCCGCCTGGCGCGGGGAAAAACGCATCACCTCCATACCAAAGCGGCTGATGTCAAATCGCGACGCGGCCACTGCCATCAGTTCGATCGCGCAACACGCAAGGCCCATCGGCATCGGCCAGACCGAATTGGACCGCACCCAGTTGATGACCGCGTCGAGACGGGAGACGACAACTTCGCCCTCGACCTTGCTGTTGTAGGCGTAATTGGAGAGATCGGCAACCATAACGGTGGAGGTGAAGAAAGGCTGAACTGACGCTGTTGAGTGAAGGTAAAAGTGTTACGATCAAGGCTTGGCGGAAGTGGTTCTGGGCTGGTGGCAATCTTGGAAACTGGGCTCAAAATCGGGCGGTCGCAACTGTGGAGTGCTTAAATCGGAGCGATTCATCAACACTGCGACTCCGTCCCGAGAGCTTGGATGGTTCAGGGCAGTTGAGTGACGCCCATGAGGAACCGATCGACCTCGCGGGCGCAGCCACGACCCTCGTTGATGGCCCAGACGACCAGCGACTGACCCCGACGGCAGTCACCGCAAGCAAAAACGCCCTCCACGTTGGTGGTGTAAACCTCATGCTCGGCCTTGATGTTGGAGCGAGCATCGGTCTCCAGTGACAACTCGCTGACCACGGTTTTTTCCGGCCCACCGAAACCGAGGGCCAACAAGCAAAGTTGCGCGGGCAGGATTTCGCGGGTCTCCTCGTGCTTTATCATGATCGGACGACCGCCATCGGGGTTGGGCTGCCACGAAACACGCACGATCTCTACCCCTGAAAGGTTCCCGTCGGCATCTTTTAGGAAGCGCTCGGTGTTGACCTCGTAGCGGCGGGGGGCTTGGCCCTGCTTGGCAGCGGCCTCCTGTTGCCCATAATCCATCTTGAAGATTTTTGGCCACTCCGGCCAAGGGTTATCAGCGGAACGCTCGGTTGGCGGCATGGGCAAGATTTCAAGCTGCGTGACGCTATTGCAGCCATGCCGTAGGGAGGTGCCGACGCAATCGGTACCAGTGTCACCGCCACCAATTACGATCACGTCCTTGCCCTTGGCCGAGATCGGAGCCGACCATGGAGCCCCGACGTGACCCTGGAAGCGGTCGTTTAAGAGTGCTTTGGTGTTATTGCCCAGAAAATCCATGGCGAAATGGATGCCGTGGGCGTCGCGACCCTCTGCTTTGGCCAGGAAGTCGTTGGGCCGGGTAGCGCCGAGGGCAAAAACGACTGCGTCGTAGTCCTGCTGGAGCTGGTGCGACGGAATGTCCTTTCCGATCTCCACCCCGCAGATGAACTTGATGCCCTCATCCTTCATGAGCTGGATGCGGCGCATCACCACCTCCTCCTTATCGAGCTTCATGTTGGGGATGCCATACATGAGGAGCCCGCCGGGGCGGTCGGATCGCTCATAGACCGTGACGTAATGTCCGGCTTGGTTGAGCTGGTCGGCAGCGGAGAGTCCAGCTGGGCCGCTGCCCACCACGGCGACCTTTTTACCCGTGCGCGAGGCCGGTGGCTGAGGAGTCAGCCAGCCTTCCTCCCAACCACGGTCGATAATCGCACACTCAATGCTCTTGATCGCGACGGGCGGATGGGTATAGCCCAGCACGCAAGACCCCTCGCAAGGGGCTGGGCAGACCCGGCCCGTGAACTCCGGAAAGTTGTTGGTCTTCCGCAACCGCTCCAGGGCCTCCTGCCAGCGGTCGCGGTAAACGAGGTCGTTGAACTCGGGAATCAGGTTGTTGATTGGGCAACCGCTGGCCATCCCCGCCAAAGTGATGCCGGTGTGACAATAGGGAGTGCCGCAATCCATGCAACGCGCCCCTTGTTGACGGTGAAAGCTCGTTGCAGGGTGCTCCTTGAACTCACGCCAGTGGCTCAGCCGCCCGATTGGCGTTTCTTCCCCCACGT
>DAIRSW010000149.1:0-6376 GCA_036804205.1 Verrucomicrobiia bacterium
TCCGAATTCCGCTACATGCCTGCGGCGCTTTGCGTCCTTTTTCTTTGCGTCTTCGCGTCTTGAGCGGAGCGGGCGTGAGTTTATTAAATTCGTGGATGGTGGCGGGGGCTGAGGTCGGTGTTGAAGCTCGGACGGAGCCTCGCCCTCCCGTGGCATTCGAGGGCCGAATCTGTCACGGGCGGGTTCAAGCATGCCGCTACTCGCTCACCGTGGGCTGTTTGTTCGACCAAGCCCGAGCGAGTCCCATGCTTTGGGTTGCTGCCCAAGCCAGAACAAAAAGCAACGCGCTCATCACCACCATCGCTCCGGCCGTTGAACAATTCAGCCACACCGAGCCATGAAAACCTAATAGCGACACCAAGGCCCCATGCACAACTGTCAATACCAGCCGAGTCGGTAGGTGCTGCGACAGTTGCGCAGCAAACATGGCCGGCACAATCAGCATCCCGATCGCCAATATCGCGCCAACCGCTTCAAAAGCAGAGACAATCACCAACGACAACACCGCCATGAGCCCGTAGTGCCATGCTGCCGCGCGAAGCCCAAGGGTTTTCGCCAAAACAGAATCAAAGGCGGTAATCAGCAACTCCTTATAAAAAAGTGCAATCAAAACCACCACGACCAAAAAAACGAGAGCCATACGAACGACCGGAAGCGGTCCCAAAATCTGATCTCCCAGAAACACCGGCTCGCCAAACGCGACAAACGCGATCTCTCCGTACAACACACACTCCGCGTCAAGATGAACCGGACCGGATATCTCCGCCGCACTGAGGAGCGCCACCCCAAGCGCGAAAAGCGTGGTGAACGCAATGCACATAGCCGCGTCGGATTTGATTCGGGAGTGACGGTGAATCAGTTCGATCAGCGACACTGTCAACAAACCAGACGCGATAGCTCCCAAGAACATCGCCAAAGTATTGGCCTCCCGCATAACAATAAACACCACGACCAAACCAAACAGAATGCTATGACTCATGGCATCACCGACCAAAGCCATACGCCGCAGCAAAAGATAATTGCCCACCAAACCGCAGGTGGCGGTTACGAGAAAACCCATCAGCACCGTCCAAAAGCTAATCTCCCAACTGGATGTCCAGGGGTCAATCAGCACAGCATGCCAGTCCCAAGCAGGAATAAAAAGACTCATGGCAGCTTAGCCTCCTGAGCGCGGCGACGTCGTTCTCGCAAGCCACCATGAATATCCTCTAACCCCGGGATCAGCTTTCCGTGGGGATCGCGCTGAGCAAAGTTAAGCTTTTTCTCCAGCTCAAGAATAGTTTCTTCACTTAAAACATGCTCGATAACTTCTGCATCCTCATGCACATGATCCGAGGCAAGCTGAGCTTCATTCGTTAAAAACAATTCCCAAAGTCGATGATTCCGCACGATTTCGCAGGCACGCTTCCACCCGCCGGCGGTGAGAGTGAGAGTGTTTCCCACAACAACCACCTCGTTGCCCAGGGCGCGGGTGTGTCGCCGGGTTTCTTCCAGGGTTTCCTTTCGAAACTCAGCTAATTCACGAAGTGAAATGGATTCTCGCTGAAAGCTCGCCCGCTCGAGCACCTGATACATTGCCTTAAGAGTATTTTCTTTCTGCACAGTCATGGTGCGGCTGTGTTGCCGCCACCATCTCGCCAAAACTCCGTGCTTCGGCCCAAACAAGAACGCGAGCACGAACAGACTGGCCGCTGCCAAAACCATAAACGGCCCGGTCGGCAAGTTCTTGCCCACGAACGATAAGAAAGCTCCCAGGACGCCTGCGGCCAGACCAAAAAGAGCAGAAAGCCAAATCATCCGAGCGAATCGGTCGGTCAAAAGGTAAGCCGTTGCGGGCGGGATCACTAGCATCGCCGTGACCAAAACCACACCAACCGCTTGCAAGGAGGAGACGATGGCAAACGCCAGCAGGAGCATGATCACATAGTGCAAGGTCTGCACCGGCATGCCAATCGACCGGGCAAACCCAACATCAAAACTTGCCAGTCGAAACTCATTAAAAAAAAGCCAGACCAGAGCCACACAAACACCCACTACTGCGGCCAAAAGCAGCACGTCTTCCCGGCCCAAAGCCGCAGCTTGACCAAACAAAAACTTGTCCAACCCACTTTTATTGCCCTCAGGCAAATTTTGGATCATCGTTAAGAGCACAATACCCAGCCCATAGAAACCGGCTAAGACAAACCCAAGATTGGCGTCCTCCTTATGCTTCGTGGTTACTTGAAGCCAATGCGCCGTTGCTGCACCCAGAAGGCCGGCCACCGTGGCGCCGATAAAAATGGCGACCGGATCCTTTTGCATCGACCATAAAAACCCCAGCGCCACACCCGGCAAAACCGCATGCGACAAAGCATCACCCATCAAAGAAAGGCGGCGAACCAAAAGGAACGACCCCATCACTCCACAGCCAATCCCCAAAAGCGCAGACCCGGCTAAGGCGTTGCGCAGGGATGGATCACGCAAAGAGAAAAATCTTTGCGTGCGATCCCAAAAATCGGAATCCACCAGCTCACTAATGCGCGCAGCCTGGGATGAATCCGGCCACAACGCCATAAGCACAAAAAGACTAGCCAGGGCAAGACGTGGCACTAGCGTTCTCCTTTCAAGGCGTCCACCACATCACTTAAAATGGTAAGCCGGCCACCGTAAGTGGTCTGCAGAATTTCGGTTGTGAACACCTCTTCGGTTGGTCCAAAAGCCACCAGCCGCATATTCAAAAAGATAAGGTGATCAAAATACTCCTTGGCCGAGGTCAAGTCGTGATGCACCACGAGCAAAGTTTTGCCGCGATCCTTCAACTCAGTCAAAATTTCCACAATGGCGCTCTCCGTCGCGGCATCCACGCCTACGAATGGTTCATCCATCAAATACAAATCACTTTCCTGAGCCAATGCGCGCGCCAAAAACACCCGCTGTTGTTGACCGCCAGAAAGATTGCCAATTTGCCGGTTGGCATAAGGCAACATTTTCACCTTATCCAGACAAGCGCGAGCGATCTCCCGATCCTCCTTGCGCGGTCTTTGAGCCAGACGCAAATGGCCGTAACGACCCATCACGACCACATCCATCACGCTCACTGGAAAATCCCAGTCCACCGATTCACGTTGAGGCACATAACCCACCCGGCCGCAGGTTTGCCGGAAGGGTTGACCGAAGACTTTCACCCAGCCGCTGCGAACAGGGAGCAGGCCCATTGTCGCCTTGATCAGAGTGGATTTGCCGCCGCCGTTGGGCCCGATGACCCCCACCAATGAACCGGCTGAAATGGACAAGTCGATGCCATAAAGCACCGGATTTTTTTCGTAAGCAACAGTAAGATCGTGAATTTCCAGAGGCCAAGCCGTCTGCGAGGGAGTGTGCATGTAGCGTAGGCTACACTTGAGCAGTAGGTTCCGCCACTAAAAGGTGCAAGCCTTTCAAAGGGTGGGAGATTGCAGCTGCTCCCCCCAGGACCATCAAGAGCAAAGGTCTATCTTGCTCTGTATTTCATTCTAATTGTGCCTTGCCGGTTATTCTGCTTGCTGAGGCATTCCGCCGTGGGTAGAGTTCTATGTATGAGCACAGTGACAGCCATCCTAGAGCCAGACGTGGATGGGACCCTGCACCTGCCGGTGCCGGAAGAGTTTTTGGCTGGGAAGGTGAGGGTAGTGGCCACGCTGGAACCATTGTCCAATTCTGGGTTGTCGGCTGCGATGGGAGAAGCTAGCAGTTCCGATCCGGTCAGTGGTCTCCTTGGTTTTTGGAAAGGCAACTTTGTCTTTACAGAGGGATGGGAGGAGCCACTTGAGGAGTTCAGGGAAACTTTTGAGTGAAGGTGTTGCTGGATACACACACACTTCTTTGGGTTGCGGAAGATTCCCCGCAACTTTCGCCCAGAGCGAGGGCGGTGCTTACGAATGAGAAAGCGCAAATGCTCCACTGGGCCTCTTAGGATTTGCCGGACACTTGGCCGGGCATTGAAAGTGTGTCGGGCATATGAGGTGGCGAGGTCTGCGTGGTCCAAACGCGAATTCCCGTGTGGGTGCGTGAGCAGCCCCGGCGCTTGGGGGTCAAAAAGGCTGTTCTCTTGACCAGCTACTTCAACCCCACCGCGCAAGATTGGCGAATGCTTGGAGCTATGCGAGGGCGCGCCGAGAAGAGATTAAGGAGGCTCAGACATCCTGACCCCGTGGAAACTCGATGACCCATAAACATCCCGCAGAGGCGCAGAGACGATGAGGGATTCCTGCATTAGAGAGGCTCTCAGCGCCTCCGCGTCTCGGCGCGAAAATTTTTCGGTCTCATCAGATTTCCTTGTTAAGGTTTACCTGCTCCCGATGATGTCAGGTTGGCGCAGCATATGCCACTCCCACGGCCTTTGAAATTGACTGGCTTGCAAGACGGCTCCATTGTTCTGAATGACAGTGACCGTGCCTGCCGCGTTAGAACCCTTCGTGCAACGCCAGATGGAAAGCGGTGCTTTTTCCAGCATGGAGGAGGTCGTAGCGGCGGGCCTCCACTTGCTCCGGCAGCAGCAAGAAACTTGGAGGGACTCCGCCCTCGAAAAAATTAACATCGGCTGGAGCCAGGCAAAGGCGGGGCAACTTCTTAGCCCAGAGCAAGCCCGTAAATCATTGAGCGAAATGAAAGCGACTTTGCCCAAGACCCGGCGCTGAAAATGGGAGGAGCTCTGCAATAAGACCGGGCCGATGTTGCCCCACACGATGCGGCCATCTACTCCAGGTTACGCTCCCAAGGCCTTGGTTTGCGTAAAGCTGCGGTTTCCAGCTTCCCAACTCGGAAACGAGTTCTACTTCGAGGCGAGGCTTGATTTCATCCACTCTCGGACAAAGATCATTTTTGCTCCGGCGATCTTTGAGATGACAAAGGGATAGGCGTCTTTTAACCCCATGCTTCGGTTTAAGCTGTTTAGGACGATGGTGAGGGTGTGCCAGTCGCCAAGTACAAGTTCAAAAAGGCTTTCGTAAGGTTCGTGAATCGTTTTGGTCTCGCCGCGGCTTGCGTAGACTGTGAGTCCATAAGCATTCGCGGTTTCGAGTGTGTCCATGCAATGCATGACGTGCGCCCAGGTCTCGGCCCAGTCCTCCCAGGGATGGGCTGCTGCATACGAGCTCACGTAGCCCAGGGGCCAACGATCGCGATCTTTTCGCGCATAGTGACGCTTTAACGCTTCGGCGTAGTTTTGTCGTTCGTCTCCAAACACACCGCGAACCTCGTCGATGCGGGGATGATCACGCACCAAACGATCCCAATAGTAATGGCCGATCTCATGTCGGAAATGGCCGAGTAAGGTGCGATAAACTTCGCGCATGTCCAGGCGCATGCGTTCCCTGATGGCATCATCGGCCTCAGCGAGGTTGATGGTGATCAGTCCTTCGCGATGTCCGGTCATGAGGCGTTCGCCCTCAGCGAATTTAGGATGCGGCTTAGCTAAAAAATCAAAGGCCAAGCCGTTTTTTAAATCCTGGCTTTTGTTTAGTATCGGAAGCCCAAGTCGAAGTATGGATAAAAGAAGCCGTCGTTTGGCTGCTTCCATTCGTGCCCAGAGTTGGAGGTGGTTACTGATGTTTAGGTTTGGAATGGTGCGGTTAGTGGCGCATGCCAAACAAAGTGATGCGGGGGCTCCTGCCGGAATCATCCAGTTGCAGACGTCGTATATGGTTCGATTTTGACAGTCTTTCCAGAGTTCGTCAGTGCCTTTGCCGGCGCTCCAACGGCCTGGATCTGCCGTTCGAAACGAGGTCATGTCCATCTTCTCAGGTCGAAATCCCACATGGGCTCCGCATTTGAGGCAGGTAGTGTTTTCGTAGTGGATCCGTCCGCCACATTGGTCGCAAAGGAAGATTTTCATAGGAGTAATGGCCGTGTCGAACATCTGCTGGGTAGGACTGAGCGTTTAGTCAATGCAACAGTCATTACTGCTTCTTTGTGCCCAGTGTTCGTCAAAAAGCCTTAAAAATGCAGGAATAGCATCTTTGGAGAGTTCTCACATTACCCTATTATTACCACACTATCCGTGCGACCATTCCAACATTTATGCAGGCCTCAAAGCAAAGTTCACCGTTTCCCCACGCGCTTCCGTGGTATCGATCCATTCGTTTTCGTGCCCTGTTTGCTTTGGCCTTGGTCGTATTGCTGGTAGTCGTGGCAACCGCTGCGACGGGTTTCTTCTTGCGACGTGCTGAGCTGCTGGAAGAATTTCAAGCTCGCACCTTAAGTATCGCGGCTACTGGCGCCTTGGCTTTTGAGGGAAGCGATCTGGAGCTGCTTGACTCGGCGGACGCAATTCATGAGCCCGAGTTTCTATTGAATAAGGAGCGCCTGATGGCCATCCGCGATGCCAATAATTTGCGTGATACAGAGATTTACATTCTCC
>DAIRSW010000150.1:0-6322 GCA_036804205.1 Verrucomicrobiia bacterium
CTACACCACAATACTGCGAACCAAATAAATATCCGGGTCTGCGAGAAGCGAATCCATCAATTCCTTCCCTGGTTCTGTATCAAGATTTAACAGAGTGAGGGCTCGCCCTCCCGCTTCATTCCTACCCAGCGACATGCGCGCAATATTGACCTGATGCGCTCCCAAAATCGTGCCAAGCTGACCAACAATACCCGGGCGATCTCGGTTTTCTAAATACAAAATCACGCCTTCGGGCTTCGCCTCCACAAAACTCTGATTCACCTTCACGATGCGGGGGGCCGCGCCAAAATAGGTGCCCGCCACAGAAACCTGCTCAGCGCCACACCCGGCACTCACCTCAATCAAGTCTGTAAATTCACCGGTTGCTCCCTGCCTCCGTTCACTTACCTCCAGCCCTAGACTCTTCGCCAAGCTTGGCGCGTTTACCATATTCACCTCAGCACCACCGACCCGTTCAAGGTAGCCCTTTAAAACCGCGCGTGAGACCGGGGTCGTATCAAACTCCCCAACCCGGCCACTAAAGGTCACCTGCAAAGACTCACAACGCTGAGTGCTCAGCTGCGAAACAAAACGACCTAAACGCTCGCCCAACGACAAGTAAGGGCGCAACAACTCCAATACCTGCTTATCCACATTGGGCATGTTCACCGCATTGCGAAAAACGCCATCCACCAATGCGGCTTGGATCGACTCAGCAATTTCAACCCCCACACCCTCCTGAGCCTCAACCGTCGATGCCCCTAAATGCGGTGTAAACACCATCTTCGGATGGGCACGCAACGCGAAGGCCTCTGCGGGAGGCTCCTGCTCATACACATCCAAAGCAACGCCTCCAAGGTGACCCTCCTCCAACACCCTCGCCAAACCGGCTTCGTCAATCAACCCGCCTCGCGCACAGTTCACAATCCGGGCGTCCGGTCTCATCGCTCGCATCCTTGGTGCATTCAGCATATGCCGAGTTTCAGAAGTCAATGGCATGTGCAAAGTCACAAAATCCGCGAGCGGCAAAATATCATCTAGCTTCTCAATCAACTCCACTTGCAAAGCCCGAGCGCGACTTGCGGTGATGTAGGGATCATAGGCATACACCCGCATCCCGAAGGCGATGGCCCGGCGAGCAAACTCCGTCCCGATTCTCCCCATCCCCAGCACCGCCAGGTTTTTATTGTAAAGCTCCACCCCTTCGAAACTTTTTCGATCCCACTTACCAGCGACAACGCTTGCGTGTGCTTGGGGAATTCGCCGAGCCATCGACATCATCAAAGAAAAGGCATGCTCCGCCGTAGAAATGGTGTTGCCAGCCGGGGTATTCATCACCACCACCCCTCGTTGCGTAGCCGCATCCACATCCACGTTGTCCACTCCAACACCCGCTCGACCGACCGCTTGAAGTTTTGGCGCGGCCTGAATAACTTCTTCTGTTATTTTGGTCTGACTCCGAACCACGATCGCATTCACATCGGCCACCGCAGCCAGCAGGGCATCCCCTTTTAATCCAATCTGCACCCGAACCTCAAAGTGATCGCTCGCTCTAAGGGCTTCAATCCCGATCTCCGAAATCTGGTCTGCTATCAAAATCACTGGCTTCATAAGTATACTCATCATCTTAAAGACGGATCCTATTCGAAGCGCAAGGCATGAGCAACAGGCAATGCTGCCGCTCTTTTTGCTGGCCACCACGCTGCCACCCAAGCTGCGGCCACCATCCACACCGGAGTCCACCAAACCACCGACCAAGGAATCGAAAACACAATCGACCAACCAAAATAAGCTCGATTAATCACCCAGGTCAGCACCACTGCCAACGCCAAACCAGCTACCGCCCCAATAAGCCCACTTAAAAAACCCATCAACATACTCTCCCGATGGATCATTCCTGCTAACTGCCCTCGACTCATCCCCAAGGCGCGGTAGGTTGACAACTCTCGACCTCGTTCCATCACCAAAGTGGTCAAGGTTAAAAAAATTCCCGCCACAGCCACGATCACTGCAATGGCCCGCAGCACATAAGTCACAGAAAAGGTTTGATCAAAAATCTCAAACACTCGCGATCGCAGTTGCGCGTTCGAATACACTGCGAGCTGACGCCCTTCGCCAAAGCCACCCAACACCGACTCCTCGAGCGCCACAATTCCCGCCTCTGGCGAAATTGTCTCCTCAAAATACACTGCTAGAGAATGCGCCCCTGGGAATCCCCAACCCCTATCGAAAGCAGCCGCGTGCAACATCACCACCCCGCCGTCGCTGGTATAATCATAAAAAACACCCGCAACTTCATAGTCCAGCGGCCCCATCCCGGTCGGCAAAGTCAACACCTCACCCGGCCCCACACCCAAACGCGCCGCGGCCGCCTCACTCAAAATCAACTGGTCCTCCTCCCGAAAACGCTCCAAACCATTCGCTGGCGAGCCCGGCATCATCCGGATGTTGCCACGATCATCCCCATCCACCCTAGCTAAAACAAAAATCCGCTCGTTCAAAACCACTTCACCCTGCCAATACGTTTCCACCGCTTCAACTTCCGGTTGCGCCAGCACATGGTCGGCCAGCCCGGTCGGCAGCACCAAATCCCTTTGCACCGTCGAAGCCAGGCCCACAAAACCATCCGCAGCCACCACGCTATTCAGCCAGCTACCCACCGTTTCGCGAAACGAATGAATCATCACCGAAACCCCCACTCCAAGAGCCACGGCGGCCACTAGAGCCGCGATGGTCACCGCACAACGGTGCAGGCTCCGCTCCACATTCGCTGCTGCCATTCGCCACAACAACCAGTCGCCAGACAAACCGCGAAGGCTCTTTTGGATCACCAAGCTGAGCCGTTTAGTAAAAGTCGGCACCACCAAAGCGGCACCCATCATCACAAAAAACGCAGCAGCAAATCCAAGCCACGGCGGCCCCGACCGCAGCGCCATCCATCCGCTCCACCACGCCAGCGCGAAACTTAGAAGACCGCCGGCAAAAAACCAGGCCGTATGATGCCCAGATTTCGCGCTCAAATGACCCGGATGTAACGCTTCAATCGGATTCACCAAAGCCGCTTCTCGGGCCGGCCACCATGCCCCAATCAAGCCGGCCGCTACGCCATAGCCGAGCGCCACGAAAATGACCTCCACCGGAAGAACCGCTTCTTGCAAGGACACCAACACATAAAGCGAGCTAATGGTCTGCCCGACCATGCCAAGAAGCGATTGCCCTAAAACCCAGCCGAGGCTCAACCCCAGCAACCCGCCTGCCACTGAGTAAACCAAGGCCTCGCTCAAAAACAAAGTTCTCACCTCAAACCGGCTCATCCCCATGGCCCGCAACATGCCAATCTCCGTTCGCCGACGCACCACTGCTGCTGACAAACTATTAAAAATCAAAAAAGCCCCCACCAACAGTGACACCCGGCTCATCGCGGTCAGATTCAGCTGAAATCCCTGCATCATCTTCTCGATCTGCTCCGACCTTTGTTCCGGTCGACGCACCGCCACTCCCGGCGGCAGCTTCTCCTGCAAACGCTCGGCCACCTCTGTCACCGAGGCCTCCTGCTCTACCAAAATTAGCACCCTAGAAATGCGCCCCTGCCAACCCAACAACTCCTGCGCCCAACCGATATCCATCAAAGCCCAGCGATCGCCACCTGCCGACAATCCATCTTCAAAACGCACCACCCCCTGCGCGGTGATCTCTACCAGTCCCCTGTCCGTCTCCACCGAGCGAGTCTCCCCACGCCCCCAGCCAAGCCTCTCCATTAATGGATCTGACACCGCGGCTTGGCCAGGCCGGCCTAACCAAGCTTCAAAATCCGGACTCTCCTCTCCCGGAGGCGGCAAAAAGTCAAAGGTGCGGAAATCTCCATTCGTAAAAAGCTCGATCCCCAACACCCGCAAAAATTCACCCGACACATTGGCGACCGGCAACACCGCCTCCAACAAAGGCGTTGCCGCCGCCACGCCCGACGTTTGGCGAATCAATGGCCACACCCGCTCATCCAGCTCATAGCCGGTCACCTCCAAGTGGGCGCGCCCGGCAACCAAATCCACGCCAGCGCGAAAGGCCCGGTCAGCACTTTGATTGGCCGCTTGCACTGCCACATAAACTCCCACGCCTAAGGCGATACTGCCCACATTCAACAAAACCAAAGCCGGATGCCGCAGCACATCGCGTCCGATGTGCCGCCAAAACAGCCGGGGAAATTGAGGAGTGATAAGCGAAGGAAAACTCACGAGGTCGATGAGAGAAACAAGCAGCATGAATATGACCAGCTTGCGCAAAGATATCAACGCTATCCACTGCCCGAAAGACGCTCCTCCTGCAAATCACTAGACGATAATTAACCATCGGCCAGCTCTGCCTTTTTCCCTCAGCAAGTGCTTGCGTCTGGGCCGGGTCACGTTCACCTTGAGCGCTTCATGATTGCTGAATCATCTCCCAACCCCTTGCGTGAAGGCTTGAGCGCCCGCTCCCTGCCCCAGCCTTGTTCCATCGTTATTTTTGGTGCCACCGGGGACCTTACTCATCGCAAGTTAATTCCTGCCTTCTACAATCTGGCTGCCGACGGAGAGCTTCCCGCGGCTTGGGCGGTGGTAGGTTTCGCCCGACGCGATAAATCCGACCAAGAATTTCGGCAGGAGCTAGAAGAAGCAACGCGCAAGTTTTCACGCCGCACGGTGGACGACGAATTATGGTCGAGCTTTGCATCGCACATCAGCTACCACCGCAGCGAATTCGCAGATCAAGATGGCTATCGACGCCTGGCTGAGCGGTTGGACGAACTCGACGCCTCCCAAGGTGTGTCCGGCAATCGCCTCTTCTACCTCGCCGCAGCTCCTGACCAATTTGAGCCGATCTTTAAAAACCTTCGAGAGTCAGGGCTCAACCAAACCCGGCCAGGAGCCTGGTCTCGCATCGTGGTCGAAAAACCTTTCGGCGTCGATCTGCCCAGCGCTACGGCTCTGAACGAACTCGTGCACAGCTCTTTCGAAGAATCTTCCACCTACCGGATTGATCACTATCTCGGCAAAGAAACGGCACAAAACCTGATGGTCCTCCGCTTTGCGAATGCCATCTTTGAGCCTTTGTGGAATCATCGTTACATCGATCACGTACAAATCACCGCCGCGGAAACACTTGGTGTCGAAGGCCGCGGGGGCTATTACGATGATGCCGGAGCCATGCGGGACATGGTCCAGAACCATCTTTTGCAATTGCTCTGCCTCACCGCAATGGAATCGCCAACCGATCTTGGCGCCGACAGTGTTCGCGATGAAAAAGTGAAAGTCCTGCGCTCACTTCGTCGCTGGGAAGGCTCTCAAGTCGCCGAGCACGTGGTGCGAGGCCAATACGACGTCGGCTCCATCATGGGGAAAGACGTGCCTGCTTATCGGACCGAAGACCGAGTTGCTCCCGACTCCCAAACCGAAACCTTTGTGAGCATGCGCACATTTATCGATAATTGGCGTTGGGCTAATGTCCCTTTTTACATACGCGTCGGCAAACGATTGGCCAAAGCCGGCACGGAGATCGCGATCCAATTCAAAAACGCTCCGCCGGTTCTCTTCCATCGACTTCAAGCTGTGCAAGCCAACACCTTAGTCATCCGCATCCAACCCGATGAAGGAATCTCGCTCCGCATGCTTGCCAAAATGCCTGGGGCCAGCGTCCGGATCGAGCCGGTCAAAATGGATTTTCACTATGGCACATCTTTTGGCAAACCAAGCCCGGAGGCCTACGAACGGCTTCTGCTCGACGCCATGAGTGGCGACGCAACCCTCTTCGCGCGTGGCGACGAGGTTGAAGAAGCTTGGGAATACGTGGATCACATCATGAACGCCTGGCAATCCGGGCAAGGCGGTCCGCTGCACCTCTATCCGTCCGGATCCTGGGGTCCCGACGCGGCCGATCAACTACTCAGCAGCGAAGGCCGAGACTGGCGCCGGCTCTAGCGAAAGCTCCGGTTTTCAGAACGGAGCCAATTGAAAAGCCACTGCGCACCCAAGCGTCAAATAGATCAAAACCGCATTTTGGTAACGTTACCATTTTGCTCGGTAGCGATCACTCAGACACGCCCTCACCCACAGCTGTCCCAACACGCAGCAAAAACGCATTTTGGTAACGTTACCATTTTGCTCGGTGAGGCGCTTACACCGGGCTTGCCCCGGTGGGGGGAAACTTGAAGTCCAGAGCCCGCTTCCCCATTGGGATGCCCCCATCCTGCTTGCCAGGATGGAGCAAGGATTGAGTCCGAAGCGGGCCGCAGTCTACGGGCTCTTGCCGCAACTCAATCATTTCCCCACCGGGGCAAGCCCGGTTGGTGGAATGCTTTTCGAGAAAAAAA
>DAIRSW010000151.1:0-6265 GCA_036804205.1 Verrucomicrobiia bacterium
ATCAAGGCACGCAACATGGCCGCGAGTGCGAACCAAGCCGCAGCCGCCGATCCCTCGGATCCTAGCGCGATGCAGAAACTCAACCAAAGTGAGGGCGCACTTGGCGGGGCTCTCGGACGTCTTTTTGCGCTTGCCGAAGCATACCCCGATCTCAAAGCCAACCAAAACATGATGCAGCTCAGCGAAGAACTGACGTCTACCGAAAACAAAGTGTCCTTCGCGCGTCAGGCTTACAACGACTCGGTGATGCAATACAACACCGCTCGCGAGGTTTTCCCGAATAACATCATCGCTGGCATGTTCAACTTTGTGGCCGCGCAACTCTTCGAGATCGAAAATCCCGGAGAGCGTGAAGCTCCTAAAGTCAGCTTCTAAGGTTAACGCTATGTCTACGCTTCCTAGCCAAATCGGCTAGGAAGTGAAGACATCGTTATTTAACAGAATCGGATTTGCTATGGCCTCCAACTTTTTTGAGCGGCAAGACCGGGCTCGCAAACGCACCGGCCTTTTGGTTTTTCTTTTCTGCTTAGCCGTTCTGGGGCTCATCGGCTGTGTCTACTTTCTCTTTCTCATCGGCACAGACACCGGCACACTGTTTGATCCCGCCTTGCTCGGCACCGTGAGCGTCGGCGTCGTCTCCGTTATTGGCTTGGGCAGCGGTTTCAAAAGCCTGTCCTTACGCGCTGGGGGTGAATCCATCGCCTCGCAACTCGGTGGCATTCCTCTGAACCCGGCCACCCGCGATCCGGCCGAGCGCCGACTGATGAATGTGGTCGAAGAAATGGCCATCGCTTCGGGTGTCCCGGTGCCCACCGTTTTTGTATTGCCAGAGGAAGATGGAATCA
The DNA here is from genome assembly GCA_036804205.1 of Verrucomicrobiia bacterium. Classification (GTDB taxonomy): domain Bacteria; phylum Verrucomicrobiota; class Verrucomicrobiia; order Chthoniobacterales; family CALDSX01; genus DAIRSW01. Next base: position 846 of record DAIRSW010000151.1, read on the forward strand.
ACGCCTTTGCGGCCGGCCTACGCCCCACCGAAGCTGTCATCGGCATCACCCGCGGAGCTTTAAACACTCTCACTCGAGATGAGCTGCAAGGCGTGATTGCGCATGAATTCAGTCACGTGCTTAACGGAGACATGAAGCTGAACTTCCGACTCATTGGCATTCTCCACGGCATTCTACTTCTGGCGTTCATAGGACGCATTCTAATTCGCTCTGGCGTTGGTCGAGGCGGCGGTAGTGGACGAGGCAATAACGCCCTTCCGCTCATCGGGATTGGCCTTTACTTGGTTGGAATGCTCGGCGTGTTTTTTGGTAACATGATCAAAGCTGCGGTCTCGCGTGAACGCGAGTATCTGGCAGACGCCGCAGCCGTACAATTCACGCGCAATCCGGACGGCATTGGCGGTGCCCTCAAAAAAATTGGGGCTCTCAGCCAAGGATCTAAATTGCACAGCGCTCAAGCCTCCGAGGCGAGCCACCTATTATTTTCTGACGGCTTGTCGCGGCAGTTCGGGGGCAGCCTAGCGACCCATCCTCCGCTAATGAAGCGCATCCGTGCCGTTGATCCCCATTTCGACGGCGACTTTACTCCCATCCTCAAACAGATGGAACGACTTCGCCAACGTCAGCTTGAAGAACAGCAGGCGGCCAACGCTGCTGCTGCGAGCGGAGCAGAAATGCCATTTGGAGCGATCTTTGCGGGCGGTGGTCTGCCCGGCGCAGATGCCCTGGGTCAAGCCGGAGCTGGGCTAGGTGCAGCCGGGCATGTGGTGACCACGGCCATTCTAGCCGAAGATTCTAAGCCGCAGCAGCCCCTTGAAAATGCCGACCAATTTACCGAGCAAGTCGGCACCGTCAGCGCAGCCCACACTATTTACGCCTGTGAACTGCGCGAAAGCTTGCCGGACAGTCTTCTCGAAGCGGCGCATGAACTCTACACTGCGCAAGCCGTCATCCTCAGTCTGCTTCTCGACAAAGAAGAGACATTGCGTCAGCACCAAAACACGCTCATCGAAGAACGACTCGGACACGGCTTGCTTCATGAGATCCAAAAACTGGTCCCTTCCATTCAAGGCCTGCCGGAAGCCGCTCGTTTGCCGCTACTCGATCTAACCCTTCCCACCCTCCGGGGAATCGCGCCTCAACAATACCAGACTTTCCGCGACACTGTAACGGCTTTAATAGAGAGTGACGGCAATATCAGTCTGTTTGAATTTGTGCTAGCCAAAATGCTCACCCGGCATTTGGACCACCACTTCTCGGATCATCGAGCGCCCAAGGTGAAATATCATCAACCCCATGAGATTGCCGTGAGCCAAGCCAACGTCCTCGGGCTTGTAGCCATGGTCAGTCGTCGAGCAGAAGATTCCCCGGCGGCGTTCGCCAACGGTTGGGCAGACTTTATGCCCGAACAGAATCCTGACTATGAAAGCACCAACCGCTCTTTGGGTGCCTTTAGTCAAGCTCTGGAGCAAATTGAACACGCTTCTTCCAAACTAAAAGAACGCGTCATTCACTCCGCCGCTGCAGTTGCATATTTTGACGGCCACATCACCGTTGAACAGGCCGAGTTGCTTCGAGCCTTGGGCGACTGTTTGGATTGCCCGATCCCGCCGATGCTCCCCTCCGCCCCGGCGTCCTCCACCTAGAGGATGCTGGTGGAGTTCTCCGGCCAAAAATCTTCAAGCCGCAGGTTCCAATTCATCCGGCCACCCGATTCCTTTGGGGAAAAGAAAGGCCGGGTTAAGCACCATCAACAAGGCCGAGCCGACTCCGAAACACACGGCGCCAAGGGCGGGTGGCACGCCAACCAGCAAAGCAACGAGCCCCAATATCGCAATGCTTTCTGCTAAAGCCCAAACCACAATCGCCCCTGCTAAGATATCCGGACCCCATACGATGGTCTCGTTGACACGGCGGGCTTCCCAGCGCCGCCTGAAAAACCCTGCTGCCAGCAGGCAGCTTGCAAAACCTCCAAACGCCAGTGCTCCAAAAAGCAATGTTTGCGAGGAAAAACCTTCGCTTGGGAGGGTGCTCGTCTCGTCGGAGCTTTCCGCAGGGCCAACCACATTCAAAGCGACTACGGCGTAAATAAAAACCGCACTAAACAGCGCAAACCAAATGACCCAAAGAACCAGCTGAGATTTTTTCATGGCAGAGGGTAGGCAAGGCTCGACCGCTTAGCAAGCCAAAGCAATCTCATTTGGGGGGCGTTTTGATGCCTCAATCTCCAGGCGCAGAAGAGCCGACATATTGGTAGACCACGCGAGTGTTTTGATGGTCCATGCCAAAAAGGCGTTCAATAAGAACAAACGCTCCGCTTTTTTCGATTATCTCCATGACTTCGGGAGCAACGTGTCGCGAGAAACCTTCACTGCCCAGGTTAATAAACAAAGGCCGCCCGGTGCTATCCGACTCAGCCATCAGCTCCCGCAGATGATTGGGTGACTCCACCTGGATCTGCAATGGGTCATACGTTTTGGTGCCAAAAGCCACGGTGGCTGTCATGATCTCCTGGTTTTCGGGTGCGTAAGGATTAAGCGTAGACCGTGTAAGTTGCACGGACTCTCGTTGGGGCTCGATAGGGTGGTTGCGGAGAGTGTGCATCTGGCTTGCCGTAGCTGGAATATAAAATCCAATGAACACAGCAAATGCCCCAATCGCTACCATTCGATGATGAGTTTTCGTCGCCTTGCCGCTCCAATCCAGAGCCAGCGCTATGAAAGCAATGAGCGCCGGTAATGCATAAATGAGATACCAAACGTAAAGCATGTTGCCGGTAACCGCAGCCTGCCACAATCCGAGGACTGGGGCGGCGATAAAGGCAGCGGCAATCGCGGCGTTGTTGTGGCTCGAAAGGCACATTCGAGCAAGCCCGAGCAGAGCTAGCGCCGGGATCGCGAAGAGCACAAACCCGTAGAGAATTGGTTGTACGGTTTGAAGATCCTGGACCGTGTGGGCGACCGGATTGTCCCGCGCCCACTCATCCCAAGCCATGCCGGTGGTCAAGTAAGCCCAGAAATCGCGGATCCATTCGAAATCCTGCACACCTCGAGCCCGATCTCGCTGAAGCCACAACAGCATTTGCGGCACGGCCGGCGCGACGAGCTGAATGTAAAGCATCGCGGCAACCGCACTACTGAAAAGCAGACGGACGGCTTGATGCCAAGCCCCTGTCGACCATCCTCGGTCCAAAAGAATCATCACACACCCGGCCACCCCGAGCGAACCGGCCAGGTAAAAAGCGGCCGGGTAGGCATACATAATGCAAAAATTGCACAAAGAAAATCCTAACCACCAGCGCAGCCGACTGGTCCGAAGCGCCTCCAGCAGGCAATAACAACTCAAGGCCGCGAAAAGTAGCACCATCGAATAGCCGCGGGCTTCCGTGGTATACTTAACAAACCACGGATGAATCGCGGCAAAATACGCTGCCAGAACTCCGGCTAGAGGAAAGCCCATCCGGGCGAGAAGGAGTGCCAAAGCCGGGATGGCGAGAAGTCCGGCAATGAAAGCGGGGATGCGCAGCGCGAATTCATTAAACTCAAGTTCTTCCAGGTAAAACCAATGATACCATATATCGTGGGCGACCCGAGCCGGGATTGTAAAAAGAAAGTGGTTGTTCGGGCCTTTATAAGTCCAGAGATTCTCCTCAAAAGTCAGTCGCCGCAGCTCCACAGTGCCGTCATCAAGCTGTTTGTAATTTCCCACAATAACCTGCCGCATACTGTAGCCTTCGTCACCCCAAAGGCTTAGTGACATCCGAGGCCAACAGAGCACAGCACAGAGGATCATTGCTCCCGCGATCGAGACACACCAAAGCCTCCGGTCTTTCGTTGAGGCAGTTAGCCACGATGCGACAGCTGAGCCTGAGGCGATCGACCGACTCCACCAACGGAATGTCGCCAGCAGTAACGCAGTGATCACCGCGTTGGCGAGTGCCCCCCACCAAAGGCCAATGACGATAAAATCTTTAACTCTTAAGGCCTTGTCGGCAGCAACACGCTCTGTGATTTGGCGGTCCCAAGGATTTTCTCCATCGATAAGAAAAATCACCAGAACCACAAAAACTACTACCAGAAAGGCAAGCATCCCGCGCGTGACCGGATCGGGGGGCAGGCGGCTGATGAGTGTATGCCAGAACGTTTTCAAAACTTAGATTTCTTGAATAATGCAATGTGGTTTTTACGCAAACCGAGTGCCAGCAAGTGGCACCTGCCAGCACTGAACTTTTAACGTAAAAAATTAAGCACGCAATAGAAACGCGGCAACCTACAAAACTTTATACCCAATAAAACCGTGCCTAACCCTCGGAGAGTCGCTGCAAAACGCTACGTCATGTAATTCTATGATCTCAAACAAACAGTGCATCTAAGCTGCTGACAAAATGCGTTCCTCAAATGGATACATCCCCTATTATTTATGCCAGAACTAACAACCGGACAGTTTGAAACTGTTTACAACATGCTATCCCTCGCGGTAGCTTGCATGCTCGCCTCATTTGTCTTTTTTGTGCTGAGCAAAAATAACGTAGCACCCAGATACCGCGGATCTGTTATCGCCTCGGCATTAGTCGTATTCATCGCTGGCTACCACTACCTCCGCATCTTTGGAAGTTGGGAGGCCGCCTACATGTTAAGCGCTACTGGCGAAACCTACGTGGCCTCTGGCAAACCGTTCAACGATGCTTACCGCTACGTCGATTGGTTGCTCACCGTGCCGCTTCTTATGGTCGAGCTTGTCATTGTCATGGGTTTTGCCAAGGCGCAAACCTCAGCCCTCATTGCAAAATTGGGCATCGCGGCATTTCTCATGATCGCCTTGGGTTACCCAGGTGAAATCGACAAAGAAAGCACCGAATTGTTTTCCAACCGCGGACTATGGGGATTGCTGAGCTCCATCCCGTTTGTTTACATTTTGTTCGTGGTCATTAAGAACCTTAAGGTCGCCATCGGTAACACGAGCAAAGAGGTGGGCGTGCTGCTAAGAAACGCAGGCTTGCTCACCCTCTTCACCTGGGGCTTCTACCCGATAGCTTACATGGCACCGTTCTACGGCTTCAGCGGTGGCGATGCCGAAGTTATTCTGCAGGTCGGCTACAGCATAGCCGACATCACGGCCAAATGCGGCTACGGACTGTTAATCTACAACATCGCCCGACTACGCACTGAAGAGGAAGGACTTTTAAAACTCCAAGCGCCGATCAAAGCATCAGCCTAGGGTCGGTTCTAAACTCAAAAAATCCACTGCCCGCCTGGTGAAAACCAGGCGGGCACTTTTTTGGGTGTGACGAGCTCTGAATCCTCCCTACCGAGCAAAATGGTAACGTTACCAAAATGCGTTTTCGGAGATCGCTCAGGAACGCCGTGGTGCGGCGAGATTTGGATGGGCAGTACCGAGCAAAATGGTAACGTTACCAAAAT
>DAIRSW010000152.1:0-6245 GCA_036804205.1 Verrucomicrobiia bacterium
TTTTGATTTCCTCCACGCCAACCCCTGCAATGAGAGCTTGCCAAAGGGTCACAGTGGCACCACGAAGGCTGTAGTAATTTCCGGTTCCGAAATGAACAATTACGACTTCGTCATCAATCAGTTCCGCTGAAACGGATTCATCGTTCAGTTGATAATAACTCATTTGGTAGCCCTTAAGGCGGAGCTAAGTGCCAGTCAAGGAGGTATTTAAACCGCTAGTAACCCAGCTTAGGCTTTCGGTAGGGAAGGAGTCCTTCGGTAAGAAGTGTGGTTTTGACAATGCTCTGAAGGATTGCGGGGGTATGATTCTGGCCCACCCAGTGGCGTGCAGAGCTTTTTAATGCTTCATGCAGGGGGAGGTCTTGGAGCACCCGGACGATGGAGTCAGCGAATGTCTCCACAGAATCAGCTAGGAGTAAGTGTTTTTCGTGTTGAACCTCTAAACCCAGCGCCCCAAAAGATGTGGAAACAACGACCCGGCCATAGGCAAAGGCCTCTAGAATTTTAAGCCGGGTTCCACCGCCAGAAAAAATGGGGGCAACAGCTAGGTGACATCGTTGGTAGTATGGTTGCAGGTCATCAACACGCCCAAAACAGTGCAACCCGGGCTGAGGAGCAAATCTTTCGCTGCCTGCTCCGGCCACTAGAAGCTGGAGGGATGGCAAAGCCGTTCGAAGGCGTGGCAGAACCTTTTCCACAAACCAACTGAGGCCTTGGTGGTTGGGGTAGTAAAGGAGATGCCCCACGAACAAAATGGTAGGAGGCTGCACCTCGCTTTGGTCAAGAAGAGGTAGTGGTTCAACAACATTTGGCCACACGTAAACTCTGGATTCATCCAGAGAAGGATGGGCTTTGAGCAGATGTTCTCGCTCTACTTGAGAGCTCAAGAAAATGCATTCGCAGGTTGGCAAAAAACGTTTTTCTAACAAGCGATGAAAAGCCTTGCGCTTTATGGAGCCTTGATTAGCCATGCTTTCCTCACGCTTTGAAGGCAGCTCATCCAGGTCCAACCAGAGGCGTGAGGGTAGCAGGTGGAGTTTTTGGGTGAGTCGAATCAGGCTATCCCAGCCTAGAACCAGGAGAGGGGATGACTCACCGGTCGGGGGTTCTAGGGCAGTCAAAGGACATAGCCGGACGTTGATGCACTTTTTAAGCGCTGAAAGGATTGATGCGTGCCTTCGTTGTGCGCCAAAGCCCTGCGCATTGGGTTGCGGATAGCTTAGAGCCGTGAGCAGATATTGGTTGTTTGGATCCGATCCCTGCGATATTTGAGCATCCATGAAGCGTCAAGAAATGCTGAAACCACCTCGATCTACATGCACTTTGGATGCGTGTGAGTGCGTGGAGTGGAATGGCTTCGGATTGCGTATGAGGTCGGATTGCGATGTGCCATTTCCATATCTTTCACTAGCGTTATGGGGTTTGCACGCAAATAAAGAAGTCGATCAGTTTTCGTGGCCAGACTTCTTTGATCTTTGGCGACTTCCAGAGACGAGTCAGCCGCCCTGCATTATGATGCCCAACTTGGGCGGAGAGTTGTTGCCCATTGCAAGGGCTCCCTATGCCGACCTTCCGGAGGATGGACCCAGGCTTTTGGAGTTCTCTAAATTGGAAAAACCGGCTGTTCTTTTTGTTTTCAGGACTCAATCCATAGGGGGAGACCATCGTTATCATGTGGGCCTTATGGAGTATTTGCGTGAGCACGGTTATTTTGTTGTGGCCGTGGCTCTCCGGGATGGAAGTTTGGAGTTTGAACAGGAGATTCAACAGGCTGCTGATGTTGTTTATGTTCCTGCTCGCACCATTCCGCTCGATTGGTATCCGGCTTTTCTCTCCTGGTTGATCTCATATTACGGGATTCGAACAGCGATTTCCACCAACAGCCCACTGTATCTTAGGTTCCTGGCCTACCTACGAGCACGACATCCGGGTGTTCTTTTCGCCGATATAGCTCATCTCGTTATGCCGACAGTGTCCTCGGGAGGGCATGCGCGCTGGACCTTAATGTTTGAAAGTCAGCTTGACCTTATTTTCACTGAGTCTGAAGCGGTCCGAACTTGGTTGATGGAGCACGGACTGGATAAGAGCAAAGTGCATCGACTCGAGCCCATGCTTGATGTCGAATGGTGGAGCAAAACAGCGGCGGATGCTCAGCGTATGCGGCGTGCCCTAGAGCTCATCCCTGAAAACCTACACCTCGTTTTTCATGGCCGCCTGGAGCAGGTGAAGCGCCCCCGCTTGTTGCTCGAGGTTTTTGCACAGCTCATCAAACAGTTTCCGTTTCTTCGACTTACTTTTGCCGGGAGTGGCTCAGAGGAAGCGACTCTTCGCAAGCAGGTAGAAAGCTGCAAACTCGCGGATAGTGTGCGGATCCTTGGTCCCCTTAATGCCGAGGGTGTTCGTGAGCTCTTGGCAGCGGCGGACATCGCAGTATTGCCAAGTCAGAACGAAGGCCTTTCCCTCGCCATGGTCGAAGCCATGGCCATGGAATGCGTCGTGGTAACAGCCGATGTGGGGGGGCATTCGGAGCTGATTACCCCGGATTGTGGAGTTCTTATTGCTCCCAGTGCGCTGGATGAGAAAGACTATTTCGATGTGCTTGCGAATTTAATTGCTGATCCCACATCACGGCGAAGCTATTCTCACCAAGCTCGAAGAGTGGTGGTTGAACAATGCGACACCCAAAAGATTGCACACGACTTCTTGGGACTTCTCGAAGTCGCAGCCCGTGCAGGACAGCGTAACCACCCCGTTCCAATTTCTTTAGGTAAAACCCTTGCGCTAGATGGAATTGAAAAGTTTCGAACCACGCAAGGACGCTTAAAGCTGACCGGAACTCAAAAAACACTTCACACCATGTTGCAACGTCGGGTCCAGCAAAGCAGAGTTAGACAAAATCCATGAAGTTGTTGTGCCATATCTCAGGAGATGAAGATTTGCTAGAGGCTTGGCTTCTCCACTACTTGGCCCTTGGCGTCCAAGAGTTTCACATGATCGTCCACGGTAAGCCCGAGGACAATGTGCTGCTCGATCAGCTGGCCGGGGAATACCCTATCCATTTCTATCATCGTTACGACGGACCCATGTATGAAGTGGTCAAAGTGTTTTGGCTCAATCGTGCCCTCGAAGTGGCATCATCAGAATGGGTTCTCACGGTCGATAGCGATGAATTTTTAGAGTTGCCTTTTAAGGATCTTCAAAGCACAATTCACCAGCTTGAAAAATGGAATAAGAGCTTTCTAGCAGCTCCACTTTTGCAAAGGGTGCCTAGGGACGGTGATCTTTCCTTGAGCCCGGTTGGCAAGGTTTCTGACCCTTTTGAGCAGTTTCCACTCGCCGTTCCCGACCTGTGCGAACAAATGGGCGCAAAGCCCAAGCTCTCCAAATTCCCTCTTTTTTTCAATGGGCCTGGAGCAAAAATTCAACCGGGCTTTCATGGACCGCCTGTGACCAATACCGTCGATGATAGAGAGTTCTTGGGCGTGAGTCACCACTTTAAATGGCGTCGCAACCTGCTCGAAAGGATGAATCGTCCGGCTATCGATCATTTCTACTGGTCCAAGCAAGAATATAACATCTATGAGCGATACCTCACGAAGCACCAGTGGATATTGCCGGCCAGTACTGCTTTTGTTTGTAGTAGAGATGAGCTTTGGAAGCGAAATTTTTTGAAGCACCCAAAACAAGAAGTATCTTCATCGCATTTAGTGTGGCACGTGACCAGCGGCGGCAAGCTTGAGGTGAACAAAATTATCCACGAGCAAATTGCTCTAGAACGTGATCAGGGTAAGGATTCCAGACTCCTGTTTCTCGCCACTGAGAGCCCTTCGCAAATCAATCAAACTGCGAATTGCCCGCAAGATCTTGAGGCAGAGGTTCTTCAGATCTCTGCGGTGAATCCGTTAGCGCTGGCGGAGGAGAAGGTTGCGGTGGAACGACTGCGGAAGTTTTTCAAAGAAAGCAACCCTCAAGAGATCCATGTCTACGGACACTATGCCGGCTGGTTAGCATTTTTTGCGGCGCTAGAACTGGTTGAGACCCGTTTCACCCTAAGCGTAACCAAGGAAATTGCCCGTTCCTGGATTTGGATTTTTGACCTCCTGAAGGACCTTCCAGATGCCATTATTTTCTATGATCGGGAGCAAGCTTGTGATGACATCGATCGTCTGGGCCTTCTCGCAACTCGCGTGTTCTTCGGTAAGTGGCGGGCTCCCCTGATCGGGCCGGGGCATGCAGACTGCTCGGACATAAGCCTCGAGAAGATGGAAAGAAGATGGAGGAGCAGAGCTGCTTTTCATCAGATGCAGGCTGATCAGATTGATCGCCATCAGAAGAAAATCGAGATCCTTCGCCAGAAACGGACGCTTGCTCGAGTAGACCGAACAGAACCGGCAAATCGCTCATATTTCATTATCCTCGGTTCCCCGAGAGTGGGCTCGAACTACGTAGTCAGCCTACTGAACAGCCACTCGAAGATCAAAGCTTATAGTGAAGTATTAGATCCAACTCAATCTCCCTGGAACTTTGAATGCATGTTTTGTGAAAAGATCCACGTCCCGATGATTAAACAGTCGGCGTCCAGTTGGCTCCGTCAATACTGGTTTTCTGGGCATTTTTTTCAGCCAGGGATTCAGTGTCTAGGCTTCAAACTACTTTATTTTCACATCAGCAAGCACAACCCCGCAGACATCTGGCAAACGCTTCGAGATAGCAAGGTTAAGATTATTCATCTCACCCGCAATTTGTATCACAATTACATCTCCCATCAGTTCGCGTTCCGCAGCGATACGTGGGTCGCTTTCGCTCCAAAACATCTTGCCGAAGAGGAACCCCTGACGATCAAGAAGGAAACCTTGGAGGAATACTTCGATGAAGTGACCCAAGAACAGCAAAAAGCCAAGGATGAAAGTGCCTCCCTGGAAACCCTACATCTGACCTATGAGTCGATGTTTGCCCATCCTAACTTAAGCACGCTGTTTTCAGATTTTTTGGAAGTGCCTTTCGAGCCTCTAAAAGCTCAGACCCTGCAGCAGCACCCAGGCCGACCGGAGCAGTATGTTCTTAATCACCAAGAGCTGAAGAAGCACTTTCAAGGAACCCAGTATGAGCACTTTTTTGAGGAAGCCGACTAAGGAGGATGCAGGATGTCGTTGTTATGCCGCCAGGCTCCTAAAGAATGCTCTCATGAAGACAGTAGCGTTCCCATGACATGGTCAAGTTGAACGGGTTTTGCGTCTCCCGATAGCCCCATCGGACGAGTTCCGGACGGAGTTTCTTCCAACTCGGCTCATCGCTCTCCACGCTCAAGGCCAAAAACCGATAACGATCATGAGGAAAACTCATCAGCACCGCGTTCTCACTGCCCTCGATGTCAAAAGCCCCATAATCAATCACGAGAGGAGCATGATGTTTGTCCAACAGCTCAGCGAGAGGAACGCCGGTTTTTTTTACTATCGGTCCTATGTTCTGGGGAGAATTGGAGGTTTCTTTGTTTGAAACAGCTTTTTCGATCCCGCTGAGATAGGCGGAGACTCGACTATTGCCCTCCAAAAAATCAACCTCACAGGCCCGGTCGGTTAAGGCCACGTTTTCACAATAACTACCCGGCCGATTTTTGAGTAATTCCTTAAAGAATACGGAATGCGGCTCGATACACAGGCCTTTCCAGCCGAGTCGATGCTCAAGAAGATAGCAGCTGCTGGCAGCTTTTCCGTTTGCGGCCCCCGCCTCCACAAAAAAACCATTCCGCTTTCCAGGAAAAACATGCTCCATGATCCAGCGGTCATTCATTGTCTCATTGAGGTAAGAATCTAATCCCTTCATCCTGGCGCCAAGACCGCTTGCCGATTTCTGTCTCAGCTGATCCAAATGACCCTTCAGAACCCGATGCAGGGAACCATCCTTTGTGGTCGCCCGACTCATATTGTTCTTCCAGAGTCGACGCTCGCTGATGGGCACCGGGCAATCGACAAAGCGTACCCCTCTGTTTGCGGCGGCGCTGTACCACTCGGTGAAGTCAGGTTTTCCTGGTCGAAAGTCTACGGTGTTGGCGACATCTAGCCAGACATCTCGAGTGGTGAGCAAGGTACCTGGAATATGCGCTTGATGCCAGCCAGAAGTAGGTCGGAAAGGAACGGTTGCGGTGACCTCCCTATCCAAGGAGTCATCCACAAACTCTTGCATCTGCCCGAATAGCCCTAGAGGTTCTTGCCGGTTTATTTCGTGGTAGGCCGAGAGCATATTTC
>DAIRSW010000153.1:0-6225 GCA_036804205.1 Verrucomicrobiia bacterium
TCAAATCCCGCATATTAATGATTCTCGTCCTCCGTCACCCTACGGCGGTGCTAATCAATTCTTTAGTTTGCAAAACGGAGGCAATCCCGATCAGGGCCTTTTTTTCAATAATAACGGCTCTGTAAGTGGTGTCGTATTTGAAGCCGGTCAGTGGTGGTTGGCTTTCAACTCTGGAAATGATATTTTTACCGGCGACCCAATTCCCGGTTCCGGCACCGACTTCACCGGTACTAATCCAGGGAATCAAGTTTCCTTCTCAGACTATTTTATTCCGGGTATCTACCCTATCTTGGGTGCCTTTTATGATATGACCATCATTGTGCTTGCTTTTCAGCCTTCTTCTGGGGGTGGCGGCTCTTCCGACAGTTTCATGCTGATTGATCAAGGTGCAATTTTAGGAGCTAATACCACCGGCTTGGCCCTGGCCTCGGCAAACCGTGGATTAGTGCAATCCATTGGAGCAGGTGTGTTTCGTGATTTGAACGACCGGCTGTTCCGTCGTCGCGCCGGGATTAAACCCGGAACAAGCGGGGCGAGCGTCGCCAACCTTCCCCAAGGTGACAGCGCTTTCTCACCCAAAGGTGGCAAGTCTTTGGAGGATGAATTCGGCATGCAAGTGCGTCTTGAAGACATGGCAGCTTTCCGCCACTCAGAAGTGTTTGCCGAGTTCGATTACGGCTACTACAACCAAGATCCATTGTCTGGCCTGAACGGATATAAAACCGATACCTACGCCGGAACCGTGGGTTACGAATACCGCTTTAATGAAGATTTCGCCGTGGGCGGAGCTTATTCCTACCTGGATAGTCAAGCCAAGCTGGATGGCAATGCAGGGCGAACCGATCTGGATGGACATCTCTTGAGTGCCTATGCCAGCGGTGGCCGAGGCAACTTCTGGGCGGATGCCCTCTACAGCTATGGTAGCTTCGACATGTCGACCAGCCGAGCAACTTTCATCGGGCCACGTGCACGCGGCAACACGGATGCAAATTTGCATAACCTCGCATTCAACGTGGGTTACACTCAAGCCCTAGGATCAGAGTGGACTCTTACACCGTATGGATCGCTCGATTATCTGAGTGCGCAGGTGGACGGTTACACCGAAAGCGGCAATACCCGGGCTAATCTTCGTTATGACGACGATTCCTTTGATTCATTAATCGGCAGGCTAGGAGTCTCTTTGAGTCGTTCGAGAACCTTGGGCACCAGTGCTATGATCACGGGCCAAGTGAGGGCTGCCTACGCGCACGAGTTCGAAAACAGCGGAGGAGGGTTAAGTGCGACTCTGGACCGGAGTCCGTTTACACTGGTGACGGGTGGAAGTGGACGTTCTGTTGGGAGTTACACAGCAACGTCATCCGATGCTCAACCAGGCAAAGACTGGTTGGAGCTAGGAGCAGGAGTGCGAGTAGACTTTGCGGGTCGCTGGAACCTAACCGTTGACTACAACGGCACCTTCCTGCGGGACAACGCCGAAGCGCACCAGATCGCAACACGCCTCGGCGTGGAGTGGTAAGAAAACCGAAATAAGCTTTAACGGGAACGGCCTGCGGACGCTGGATACAGCATCCGCAGGTCGAACTATTTTTGTTGACTCTCAAGGGGGGCTGTTAGTCGCGCCAGGCTAAACAGAGGAGCTCGGGCCACCCTGGCTCGTAGGACTAGCTATCGCAGCAGCTTGTTCTTGCTTGGCTCGTTCGGCTTTCACCGCGCCTCGCGCTGCTCCGACTAGCAGCGGGCAGGCCTCACGGCAGAAATTCGGGATATGTTGTCCGACCGAAGCATTTGTGTCCTTTCCGTCCCTTGAATGCTCATCCCGGAGTTCTCGGTAAAGATCCGCCGCCGGGTTTGACTTTTTCCCGCCCATGAAGGCTTCCACGGGTGGGCCGCCGTCTTCGATGCTCCAGAGGATGGTGCGCAAGCAGTTTCCTGTGGAGCAGGTTTTTGCGACCACTTCTCGGGCTAATGGGGCTTCCATGAGCCCCACAATCCGATACATGCCGGTCTGCCTGGCAGCATGTTGCAATAGCGAAACAGGCTCAAGTCGACTGGTTTGGTGCGCCCGCCAGAGCGCCATGGCTCCTGGATAAAAAAATTCTAAGGCGAGCCTAAGCTCCTGCTGAGTGTGAAGTTCCATGACCCAATCCCGTCGAAGTGTTGGTGCTGTCTTTAAGGGACGAAAGGCGCCCTCGACCCCCGTGCGGGCGATCCAACGTGCTTCCTCGGCATTGCAATACCAGTGGAGTCCGGTTCTCGAGAAATCCGGATCGCGATGTGAGAGTCGATATCCCTTGCCTAAGGGATTGATCCGAATTTCGCCAACGGTGAATGGGGCTTGGGGCCAAAACTGATGTGGGCTGGTTGGATGGACGATCATGCTCAGTGTTTGTAACGGAAGACTCAGCCGCCTTGGACTCCGTGACAAGCCACATCTTCTCTCGCGTCCGAGGGCAAGCCGTGTATCGTTTTTTATCGGAAAACAGAGATGGAGATTTTGAAGACAGTATGGACCGCGATCATTTGGTAGAAATTCTTGAGCGAATTGCCCAAATGCTTGAGTTGAAAGGCGAAAATGCTTTTAAAGTGCGCGCCTATCGTAGCGGCGCCCGCGCCATCGAAGGTTACACCGGTAACCTAGCCCAACTACTGGCGGATGGTCAGCTACGATCGATCGATGGAATCGGGGACGCGATTGCTTCCAAAGTGACCGAGCTGGTCAATACCGGGCAACTTCCATTTTATGAAGAATTGGCAGGAGAATTTCCGGAAGGTGTTTTTGATCTTTTGGATCTGCCAGGGCTTGGCCCCAAAAAGGTCAAAATTCTGTATGACCAACTTAGTGTGACCTCGCTCGACGAGTTGCGTGAAAAACTCGAGAACGGAGAGGTGGGGAAACTTGAAGGGTTCGGTCAAAAAACGGTGGAGAACCTCAAAAACTCCATTGATTGGGTGCAAAAGCACGCCCGGCTGTTTCTTGCCCATGACGCCCGGCGCGATGTGGATGCGGTCCTTGAGGAGTTACGTGCTCATCCGGCTTGTGGCCAGTTAAGTGCGGCCGGCAGTTTCCGCCGTGGCAAGGAGCTGGTTAAGGATGTTGATTTTGTGGTGTCTTCCACGCGGCCCGAGGAGGTTTTTGATGCTTTCGTGAGTCAGCCTAGCGTGGAAGAGGTTTTGCTTAGGGGCGAAACCAAATGCACGGTTCGGTTTAAGTCAGGGTTGAAAGGCGATCTTCGGGTGGTCGAGCCGGCTCAATTTCCTTTTGCTTTGGTGCACTTTACTGGCAACAAGGATCATAACGTTCGGCTTCGGCAAATCGCGCAGGAGAAAGAGTGGCGCTTGAACGAATACGGGTTTCATCCGGAAACGAAAACAGCCGAAGCAATCGGCGAAGTTCTGGAGGAAGGCGATGTATATCGAGAGCTTGGCTTGGCCTGGGTGCCACCGGAAATGCGGGAAGATCGTGGGGAGATAGAAGCCGCTCGAAACGATGAGATTCCAAGGCTGGTGGAACTCCCCCACCTGCGCGGTGTTTTTCATGTGCACACCGACGCCAGCGATGGCAGAAATTCGTTAGAGGAAATGGCTCGGTGCGCCCATGATTTGGGGCTAGAATACTTGGGTATCTCGGACCACAGCAAGGCCTCCGTGCAAGCAAACGGATTGAATGCGGAGCGACTTCAGCAGCAGATGGAACTCATTAACGCTCGCAACGAGCAGGATCCGGGGCTGCATATTTTTCGGGGTGTGGAGTGCGATATTTTGAAGGATGGCAAACTCGATTTCCCGGATGAGGTCTTAGAAGCACTGGATTTTACAATTGCATCCGTTCATGCATCAATGAATCAAGATGAGTCCACCATGACCAAACGTGTCATTGCGGCCATGGAAAATCCTTTTGTGACGATGCTTGGGCACCCGACCGGACGCTTGCTCCTACGGCGGGAGGCTTCCAAAGTCAATCTTCAAAAAGTTTTGGAAGCGGCTGCTGCCACCCACACCATTGTGGAATTGAACTGCTCACCGATGCGGCAAGAGCTCGATTGGCGCTGGTGGAAAAAGGCTCGTGACCTTGGAGTGCTGTGTTCGATTAATCCGGATGCGCATCGTTTGGATGCCTTTAGTTACCTGCCTCAAGGCATTGCTTTGGCGAGAAAGGGCTGGCTCACCAGGGAGGACGTGATCAACTGCCTGCCTCTTGAGCAAGTCAAGGAAGCGCTTTGCCGAAAACGCAAATTATGGAAAAGCGCATCATGAGATGGTCTGCGGCGTTGGGACTCCCTTAATGAAGCCTTGGCTTAATGCGGACCTACGGCTCATTATTGAGTCGCCGGGTTCCTTAAATGTCAAAAGCCTTCCTGCTGGGCCATGGCATATGGCCAGGGATGAAGCACTTCTTTTGACGGCGTCCAGGCCCACGTTACGAATTTACGTTTGGCCTCAGGAGGAGGCAACTCTTGGGTATTTTACGCCAACGACCGATGCCGCAGGAGTCCGAGCCGCGACCCGACGGATTTCGGGCGGCGGCTTAGTTAATCATAGATCTCACTCACAACTGACCTACTCCTTGGTGCTGCCAAAGGATTCGTTGGAGCTATCCACTCCCGAGATTTACTGCTCAATGCATGGTGCCATAATGGGCGCACTTGTGGAGGCCGACCAGGGGTTAAAAGCGCAGCTCCGGCTACATGATGCCACTGTCCCCGGAAAGTCTGGACCATGTTTTGTGGCTCCGGTGGCCGGAGACTTAATGTTGGGTAACCGAAAAATTGCTGGCGCAGCCCAACGCAAACAAGCTTGGGCTTTGCTCCAGCAAGGCGTGGTTGAGCTGGAATGTCTTCCTGAGCATCTGCAAAATGGGTTTATCTCAAGCTGGGTTGCCAAAATTGCCGGTCCAGTGCTGCCCCAGCCATGGAAGTCGTTTGAGTCGGCTATTGCAGAGGAAATTTTCGCCCTCCGACAACACTTTGAGCTTGAAGATTCGCTTCACCCCCTTTTGGCTAAGCTTAGAACGATGCGAACGTGCTATGCGGTGTGACTTCTCAAAAAATGATCTGTTTGAAGGCCTTCCACCGGAACTGCGAATGTTTTTTGTCCATCTTTGCCAGGAAAAACACTTTGCCGCCGGCGAACGGATTTTTGAAGAAGGCTCGGTCGGTGACTGCCTCTATCTAATCGGCTCGGGCGAGGTCGAAATTTCGCGTCGTTCCGGCGGGAAGAAAGAGATTCTTTCCAGTTTTGGGCCCGGCTCATTTTTTGGAGAAATGGCCTTAATCGATGATGGCCCACGTTCAGCTGATGCGGATGCCTTCACGGCGGTGGATGCCGCGGTCATCAGCCGGGCTATGTTTGAAGATATGATGCAAGCCTCCCCGGTTGTTGTCTCAAAAACTCTCATTAAAATCAGCACCCTCCGCTTGCGGCAATCGAACCAACAGTTCTTAGAGGAACGCTTGCGTCAGGAGCGTCTCAGTGTGCTCGGCTCCATGGCGAACTCCATCGTGCACGACTTGCGCACCCCTTTAGGCGTCACGCGTATGGTGATTGAGCTGATCAGGCCGAAGTTGGAAAGCCCGGACGATTTGGAGCTGGCCGAAGCCGGGCTTCGAGCTAGTGATGATGTTTTGGAGATGATCCAAGAGCTTCTCGATTTTTCTCGCGGCAACACCCAAACCACTTTGGTGCCGACTCCTTTTCGTGAGCTTTATAATGCCTACCGACAGAGGATAGATCGTTTGCTCAAGCACTCTGCGATTGTTTTAAAGGCTCCCGAGCCGCCGGATTGGGTTTTGAGTCTTGATCAACCAAGATTTCTTCGAGTTCTGCTCAATCTTACCAAAAACGCGGTCGAAGCTATGCCCTCCGGCGGCAAGATAGAATGGTGTTTCACGGAGACGGATGATGTAAGGGAAATGCGCCTGAGCGACTCCGGGCCTGGTATTGCGCCGGAGAAGCTTTCACGAGTGTTTGAGCCGTTTTTTACGTCCGGAAAAAGCCAAGGCACGGGTTTAGGTCTGGCCATCAGCCGTTCGGTGGTGGAAGCGCACGGCGGCCGGATCTGGCTTGAAAGCGTGGTGGACCAAGGCACGACCGCGGTGATTCAGTTGCCCAAAACGCATCGTTAGCATGCCACAAGCGGGCACAAGGTTAAATCAAAATCCCGCAGTGAAGCAGACTAGAAATAGGATTTTACCATGAAGATTGCGAAGAGCCTGAAGGAAGGTTTTG
>DAIRSW010000154.1:0-2401 GCA_036804205.1 Verrucomicrobiia bacterium
AAAGTTTCGCCCGTGAACTTCGAGAGAAAGATGTAGTGTTGCTCAGCTTGGGTTTCCGGCGGGAAGCAATTCGCGACCAACTGGTGAGGCTAGCAACACATTAAGTGAGTGTGTTGTCCGTAAAAAATAGAAAAAGAACTTGACTAAGGATCGTGGTTTCTTAATAAGACGCTGGATTTTTTAAAACCCGACACCACAAACCAAAAATCATGAGCACCGTCCTAACTGAGCCAAAAGAAGTTGAATTCGATCTCGATCTTTCACTTGAAGAACTTGACGAACTTTTATCCGCTGAGGTTGTGAACTCCACTCCTCCGAACGGACCTTAGTCATTCTTGATTTCTGTGCGCTGAGTAAAGTGGCACTGCTTGCCGTGTCGATAGACTCATTGGTCTCAACGAGCGCTCAGCATGGTGTCTGTAGCCAGCTTTCAATCGTGTCTACGGCTGTAGGTATGCCGCGATCCTTTGCCATTTGTCTGGCTCGTCGTTTTGTTGTCTGAGCCACTTCCCTGGTGAGCACGCTGTTAAGCAGCACTCGTTCTAGCCCTGCGACATTGAGTTTGTGCGGATTGATGGCTGCTCCAATGCCAAGGGCAATTACCTGGCGAGCATTATAAAATTGGTCATTGCCCCAAGGCTCGACAAGTTGGGGAGTCTCTGCAGATAAAGCTCTGACGGTGGTCCCAATACCGCCGTGATGGATCACCGCTCCTGCTCGCTGGAAAAGTTCCTCCTGCGGTCCGGCACTGAGACGTAGGCCTTTTCCATTTTGGCAGGCACTTTCAAAGGCGCGACTGTTCCAATCCGACCACCCGCCTTGAACCACCAGACCGCGGCCAAGCCTTTCGGCGGCTTGCAGGTGACAATCGAGCACTTGGTCAGATCTTGGAACGGGTTGACTGCTGAAAGACAGCACCAGCGGGGGGCGCTTCTGTCGGGTCAACCATGCCTTTGTATCGGTTGAGAGACCTGCGGCGCGCCAGCGACGGGGCACGTGGAGCCAAAATCCGGTTTGAACCAATTCGCAGCCGACTTTTTTCTCAGGCTTCCCAAAAAGAGGGCTGGTGGCGAGAAGCAGTCGTGAAGCATCAAACACGTCGAGCGGTCCCCGCAAACGTTGCAATCGGCAACGAACCCGCACCGCATTCATTTTCTGGACAAGCAGTTGCATCGACGGGTCAGATTGCAGTAATTGATCGCGTAGCTCCATGCCTTGCGCTGCTGGCGTGCCAGGGCTTGGGTCAAACCAGGGCATCAATGCCACCCTTACGCATGGGACATTCAACAGCTCCGATACCAACCCTGCCGTCATGGAAAATTTCGAGGAAATAAGAAGATCTACCTCTTTGGTGGCATCGGTGAGGTCCGACAACTTCTGTGAGAGACCATACTCCTCGAAATAATCTCTCAGTTTTGGCCCTTGGGAGCGATCGGGGCCTCCCCGTTCCGCGCTCCAGTGGTCGAAAGCCTCGGGACTTGCTAAGACCCGTGTTGGATCAAGATCTGGGCGACATGGGAACCATTGCATCTCACCTTCCTCCACCTCATCCCGCAAATAGGCAGGTGCCGCGTAGCGGACCGTATGCCCTCGCCCGACAAGGGCTTCCCCAAGAGCGAGAAAAGGAAAATGATCGCCTAAGGTGCCTTCGGAATGGATCGTGATTCTAGCCATGGGTGTGAGGAGTTTCTATTTTGAAGGTCATGGGCCCATGGATTATCGCATCAACACCCGCATCAACCAGCGGGGCAGGCGTCGCCGAAGCTTTGCATAGTGCTCTTCCATAAGAGAGATTTGCATTTTGGCGGCTTTCCAATCCGCTCGAGCTTTGTCGCGTTGCTGGCGGAGGGTTGTGGTCAAGGCGTCGGCTTGCTTAACCTTCTGGGCAAGGGAAGTGAGGTAGTTGGAAAGAGCGATACCCTCGACCTTGGGTTGAGAATGGTTGAGGTTTTCGTTCAGCAGCGTGGCGTAAATGTCCTCCAGCCGATCAACCGCAAGCTCGAACCGTGACTCGCGCCTCATAAGCTCGGTCGTTGCTTGTACCCTTCGCGGTTGCCACTTGCGCAGCTCCGCAAAGATGCCCCGAGCATCCATGGATCCAACTCCTTCTGGGACCACAAAATTATGAAAACGCCAGCTTGCTACGGTTTCAGGTGAAAGTGGCGGGGCACAGCCGTAGGGGCTGAGGGGAAAGACCCAACAGCCAGACACCACGGCTTCGATCGCCGAGCGGCCTGCTGCAAAAACCACGTCATAATCCGGCAAAATATGCTCCGGTCGATCAATGGGCCGGCCGAAGGGTGTGCCAAGAAGATCGAGAGATAGCTTCGCTTTTTGACATCCTCTTTGCACCTGCCAGAGGAGAGATCCGGGGAGCTTCGTGTTGCCAAAGACCGCTGCC
>DAIRSW010000154.1:2411-6205 GCA_036804205.1 Verrucomicrobiia bacterium
AACTTTCTGAAAACGTTCGTGGTGATAGGTGTTGGGGATGATGGCAATTTTTTCTGGGGCAATATTGGCGATGTTTGCGTTCCAGGAGACCAGACTTTCACTAATGGCGACATAGCGCACGATGCGCGGATGCACGGGAGGTCTTTCTTGCCAGGGAGCATACCCATGGCAGTGATAAAGGGCCGGAATGCCCGGGAAGGCACAGATCGAGGCCATGGTGGAAAGATGCTGTTGGCCATGAATAAGGTCGGGAATAAACGGGCAATCGCTGGGATCTGCCAGTATCTGCACGTCGGCCTTTTCAAATTCTTCGGCCAGCGATCCGCGTAACCAACTAAAAACAGCGATCTGATGGCCGCGTTTGAGGAGGACGGTGGCGAGTTCTAAAGTCCAGCTTTGGGTGCCTCCTCGAATTTCGTGGAGTTCATCGTTAGTGAGCAGCACTTTCACAATTAGGCTTTGTCACAAGTTTTCCAATAATCTGGAGGCGTCGTTTCCGCGAGAGAATTCTTCAAAAAGAATCACCGGGGCCCGTGGTGCAGTTCGTCGAAGTCCCAGTTTTTTTGTCTGGGCGGTCTGAGGCGCGAAGGATGGCGTTGCCGGAAAGAGCGAAAGATTTCGTCGAAGCCCTGAGATTGCGCCCCATACACCAGCCTCATCAAATCCCTGAGTTTCCCGCTTGGCACTCCTCGGAGAGCAAACCAAGCCAAAAGGCATGTAGTCATGCTCAATTTGCTGCCGCAGTTTTGGGTTACATGGAGGAACAGCCATTCCGCCTCCTTGGCCTGCGGTCGCCAGATCAGCCGCCAAAGCCACCGCGCCCACGGTCATCGACCGAGCATAGTCCTCGCCACTCATGTTGCCCGTCGCTTACGTGTAGGTATCGAGAGCCGCACGGACCACCGTGACGATCGCGCTCCAGAATAAGCCTTCGGAATCAAACCTGCTCCAAGAATTCTGCACCACCTAGGCGTGAGGTTGGGGCCGTCGACGAAACCAAGGGGATCGCGGGTGAGGAACACGCCGGTTTCTAAGCAGCGATAACGAAAGCCTGGTAGCCGTCGAGCTTGAGTTCATGGCACCATTCCTTTCCTGTCGGAACCGATGAAGCAACCCGGGCGAGCTGGGGGACAACAAAGCCGGCTACTTCTTTTGACCGAGCTGGAGTGGGCTTGGGCTGGGTGGCGGGATCAAGTTTACGGAGAAGCCAGCTAGGTTCCTCTTTCATCCGAGCGAGCAGGTAAGGGCCTTGGAGGCGCTGTCCCTGCAAAAGAAACTTGAGCTTCCCTTCTTGAAAGTCATCTCGCCAGTTGGGTTCAAGCTGCTCCCAAGTGCCTCGATCCCAAATGGCGACGGTGCCTGCTCCGTAGTTTCCCTTCGGAATCACGCCCTCGAAGTTTCCGTAGTCGAGCGGATGATCTTCGACATGAACGGCGAGACGCTTGGCCGCCTCATCTTCGGGGATGCCTTTGGGCACGGCCCAGCTTGAGTAGAATGCCGTCCATCTCCAGCCGTAGGTCAAAATGGTGGCTGCGAGCATGATGCTCTTGCACAACAAAGCTACGTCCCTCGCTTGCGACCCGTCGGGCACGCGGTTCAGGCGTGGAGATGAAGTTGCGCTTGTGCTGGTAGACGTCAAGCGCTGCGGCGCGCGGTTTTTTGGGGAGCTTTTGTTGCGGCATGCGGTTTCACCGGGGCACGTTTCTTTGCTGGCTTTGGCTTGGGCTTCTCTTTCGAGCCAGCGGATTCTTTGAGACTGCGCTCGAGGTAACTAGCGAGATCCAGCACTTTGCCATCGGCAACTTCGTCGTCCTGACCCTTATCCTCTGACGGGGCAAGATCCTCGACCGTATCGCCACTAGCAATTTTCTTTTCAATGAAGGCCATTAGCGCGTCCCGATATTCGTCATGAAAGTCGTCCGGGTTCCATTTTTCTGACATCTCCTTGATCAGACGCACCGCGAGGTCGAGTTCTTTTTTGATCGGCGTCCATTTTTTTTCATCCGAGGCAGGAAGCTCCAGCGCCGAGGTGGCCCGAATTTCTTGTGGAAAACGCAATAGCATCACCATGAGCACTTCTTCGCGCACAAACATGGCGGAAAGATACTCGCGTGTCCGGATGACCACACGAGAAATACCGGCCATCCCAGGCGGGCGTCCCAATGCGGACGGTGTACATGAGTGCTTTGATGTGGTGATACATAGGAGTGTGGTATTTTGGGTAGGACCATCCGGCTTGGCTTAGCTTCACAGGCAACATTGTACAGGACAAGCAAGGTCGGTCGCCATGGGGTGTAACCCTGCTGGCTCCCCGCTTCGTCCGGAGAAAACTTGGTCGGGTTTCCCCTTATCGACACCAACGAGCCAATCCACTACGCTCAAGATAAGAAACCTAATCATGCGCATTCATATTCTATTCGCGATAGTTGTTGGATTGCTCCTATTCATCAATGTCCCTAGGCAGTCGGCATCGGACTTCACCCTAGAAACATTGCGGGATCTTGCCGAGACTAATGCCATCGCCCCCGTCGCGCCGGCAAAGACCGTTCCGGATTTTCTGACAGACCTTAACTACGACCAGCTGCGTCATGTCCGCTGGAGGCCAGAGCTGTTTTTATGGGCAGACGAAGGGCTTCCATTTCAATTGGATTTTGTTCACGTCGGCGGAGCGCATCGTGATATCGTTGATATTCATGTGATCGAAGCCAATGAGCAAAAGCAGGTGCGATTCTCCTCCGAATTCTTCGAATTCGGAAATTTAGAGCTGCCGGGGCAGTT
The DNA here is from genome assembly GCA_036804205.1 of Verrucomicrobiia bacterium. GTDB lineage: Bacteria > Verrucomicrobiota > Verrucomicrobiia > Chthoniobacterales > CALDSX01 > DAIRSW01. The sequence continues at coordinate 5,190 of DAIRSW010000154.1, forward strand.
GCCTGACTCGTTCGGGTTTGGCGGCTTTCGCGTGCATGACCCCTTAAATCGCATTGATAAATTGGACGAGCTGGTTGTTTTCCAAGGCGGAACCTACTTTCGCGCGCTCTCGCAGGGAACCGTTTACGGTCTGTCCGCCCGCGGCGTGGCGGTGAACACCGCGCTCGAAAATATAACTGAAGAATTTCCTGTTTTTCGAGATTTTTGGATTAAGAAACCTGATCGAAGGGAAAAGAGGATTGAGGTTTTCGCAACCATGGACTCCCCGTCGCTAACTGGTGCGTTTCGCTTTGATTTTCATCCGGGCCGAAAGACCACAGTTCACGTGACCGCACATTTGTCAGTTGCCTTAGCCACATGATGTTCCGCTATGGTATTATAGGGGGTGGGACATATGTGAACGGCAACAAAAAGTTTTTCGATTCTTTTTCATGAACAGTATAAACTCCAGTATTTCGCTCCTAGAGTCCGCTTGACATAAGGCTGGCTTTGGAATATTTATGGGTAATGGCTGCGTTTTGCGCGTGGTCACCACCAATCCGTTGGCCTAGGAAAGTAGGGTGAAAGTCCCTCACTGTCGCGCAAAGGTCAAAGTCCGATTACGAACCAACGGAGAAAACCGCACCGCCCTGAAATGGGCAACGGCGTCGCGTCAGCGTCCGTGCTGGGGGGAGTCCTTTCTTTGTCACGGGAGAACGGCTGTCCTACAACAGTCCCGTGGAAACAAACTTATAAGAAAGGAAAAACGATGAAAAAATCGTTCATTCTCACCCTCGTAACCATCGCATCTTCAATGGCAAACTTGACCGCCCAGGTGGGTTTCACCTTGGATTCTCTACCGAGCTATGGCACGGGCTCCAATGTCTCTGGCTTTGTTGTCGACTGGAATACTGGAGCATCCAACGAAGTAATTGGTTGGGCCTATCGCTGGGACGAACCCACCACGATGCAAGAGATGATTGCAGGCATCGCTGGAACCCCCGGGTCGAATCTTTTCGTTCGCTGGGATAGCGATG
>DAIRSW010000155.1:0-4249 GCA_036804205.1 Verrucomicrobiia bacterium
AGCAAAGGCCGAGACTTCACCCAAGACCTGACCGCCGATCGGCAAGCCTAAACCAAAAAGCTTTTTCATCCGGGCTTTTTGACCTAAAACCCACCAGCGTCGCGGCTTGATTGCCGACAAGGACGGGTGCTTAATCACCAAAACCAAGACCGCAAGTAAACTTACCACCCTGGAGATCAAAGTCGCCCAACCCGCCCCCAGCAGGCCGAGCGCCGGTAGCCCCATGGTGCCATAAATCAGCAGCGCGTTCAAAACCACGTTCAAGCCAACACTGGCCAAAAGAATCCAAAGCACCGGCCAAGGTTTTGAGAGAGCTTCGCTAGCATTTTTCACCACATGGGTTGCTAACAAAATTGGCAGCGACAATGCCACCAAAGTTAGGTAGCCCTCAGCCTCCCGCACCACCTCAGCCGGCTGCCTCATCGCGTTCAGCCAAGGCAATCCCACAATGACCAGCAAGCCCAAGCCGGCACCAAAAATGGCGTGGCCCCAAAAGGCATCCCGAAAAACCCGGCGCACCTCCACCCAGTCACCTGCGCCACGCGCTTGCGCGATCAATATTGTTGCGGAAGTCGTCACCCCCAAACCAAAAATCATCGGCACAGTGATGACGCTGTTCGCTAATGATGCCGCTGCCAGAGGGACTTCTCCCACGTGTCCGATCATCAATGTGTCGGTCACACCCATCAGCATTTGCGCCACCTGCCCGACCATGATCGGCACGGCCAAACGAAACGTCGCGGGAAACTCCCGACCTATCAAACCCATCATGATGCTTCCGGAAAATTCGTTGTGCTCAACTCACGCGCGAGCATCGGAACATCATACCCAGGGCTTGCTTCAGACCAAACTGTGGAAATGACGGTAAAGCTTCTGGGCATCCTCTCGATGTTTGGGCTGGACCGCTAAAACCGAGTCGTCTTCCTTCACGACCATGATGGTTTGGTGAGGCTCAGTTTTATGATTCAGCTGAACAGTTTTCAGCCCCTCGACCTTCAAAATATTCATTAAGCGGTCCAGAATCTTAATGCTGTAGGCAGCCAACCCCGACAACATCTCTGCGTCGCCCTGGGAATCAAGAACAACTCCTTGCCTGTCGAGATGCACGGCAGCATGGAACTCCTTTTCCACAATTTCTGGCTGGTTAAGGAAAAGACGTCGTGTAGAGCTTTCTGTGGGAAATTGCACCAAATTATCTAGCCCTTGGCTAGCCCGCTCGTCGCGTCTTTGGGCAGCGCGCATGACGAGTGATTGCCAAATGCAAAACACCGATTCTCGTTCTGGCCATTCTCTTTGGATTCGGTCGAAGCTGCCACCCCGCCAGCTCAGAATCTCAATAGCAGCATCTTCCCCTACGAGGTCTCCCACAAGGGCGTGCACGATTTGTCCTCCACTAAAATAAAGATAGCCTTGGCCCTCATCGCCACTGATCTGAACGACATGATGCGACATGGAAAAGCATTCCATCTGCACCAGATCCCACAGACTCGCCCCGCGAATATTGGCCCGAAATCCGTCCGCTGAGCCCTCTTCAAAGCGCGCCTGAGCTGAAGAAGGTTTTGGTGCACCCCCGTGTGTGGGTTCAATTTCCTCAACCATATTTCCCTATAATAAGGCATATGCTCCACTCAAACTTGCAGTTATGCAAGTCAAAAGAAGCTGGCCTAAAGGAGCAGGCGTTTTGCGTAAATTTCATTGACTCGGGCGTCTTTTTGGAGTTTTATTAGGCCTTGGCCGTCAAGACTATGTCAAATCTTACAAAACGCGAACTCGTTAGCAAAATTAGTGCTGAAACAGGCCTCATCCAACAGGACGTCATGGATGTGGTTCAAAAAACCCTCGAATACATCACCACCAGCCTAGCCTCTGGTCAGAATGTTGAACTGCGCAACTTCGGTGTTTTCGAAGTTCGAATGACCAAACCGAAAATCGGCAGAAATCCAAACGAACCGGATACCGAAATTCCCATCCCTGCTCGCGCGACTGTAAAGTTTAAAGCCGGCAAAGTGATGCGTGAAAAGGTTTTGCCGATCAAACCTGTCCGCAAGAAAACACCTTCTGCCGCAGCTTCCGTCCGCGAGTCTTAGGACTAGGATAGGCCCGGCTGCGCTCGGTGCAACTCGGTTGCCACTGGAAGCTAAGGCTCTCGCGAGACCCCTCGCGGCCAGGCCCAATGTGCTCCGCTCTGATGCTACGGCATCGCGGGGCTTCAGGGAATGTAAACTTCGCTTCCTTTATCCGCGAATTCTTTAGATTTCTCTTCCATCCCTTGCTTAAGAGCTTCGCTCTCGCTTAGACCCTGTTCAGCCGCATACCGGCGCACATCTTCTGTAATCTTCATCGAACAGAAGTGCGGTCCGCACATTGAACAAAAATGAGCCGTCTTGGCCCCCTCCTGCGGGAGTGTTTCATCGTGAAACTCCCGTGCGGTTTCCGGGTCTAAACTGAGGTTAAACTGGTCTTCCCAGCGAAACTCAAAGCGCGCCTTAGAAAGTGCATTGTCCCGATACTGCGCGCCAGGATGGCCTTTTGCCAAATCCGCTGCGTGCGCTGCGATTTTGTAAGTGATGACCCCATCTTTCACGTCTTTCCGATTTGGCAAACCAAGATGCTCCTTCGGGGTCACATAACAAAGCATCGCGCATCCATACCAGCCGATCATGGCCGCCCCAATCCCGCTGGTGATGTGATCATAACCAGGCGCAATGTCCGTGGTCAGCGGGCCTAAGGTGTAAAACGGTGCTTCATGGCACCACTCCAACTGCTTCTCCATGTTTTCATGGATCAAATGCATAGGCACATGACCAGGTCCTTCATTCATCACCTGCACTCCGTGGGCCCAAGCGCGTGTGGTCAACTCCCCTTGCGTCTTCAACTCAGCAAACTGCGCCTCGTCATTCGCATCAGCCAAAGAACCCGGACGCAACCCGTCCCCGATCGAAAATGAGATGTCATAAGCAGCCATGATCTCACAGATCTCATCCCAATTGGTGTATAGAAAGCTTTCTTGATGATGCGACAAACACCATTTCGCCATAATGCTTCCGCCGCGACTCACAATTCCGGTCATCCGACGTGCGGTCATAGGCACGTACCGTAGCAGCACCCCGGCATGAATCGTAAAATAATCCACTCCCTGCTCAGCCTGCTCAATCAGCGTATCGCGATACAGCTCCCAAGTCAGTTCTTCGGCTTTGCCTCCAACCTTTTCTAAGGCTTGATAAATTGGCACCGTGCCAATGGGCACCGGGCTATTCCGCAAAATCCACTCCCGCGTTGCGTGAATGTTCTTGCCCGTAGAGAGATCCATCACCGTGTCTGCACCCCATTTGGTGGCCCAACGCATTTTCTCCACCTCTTCTTCGATGCTTGAGGCCACCGCCGAGTTGCCGATGTTAGCGTTGATCTTCACCAAAAAATTCCGCCCAATGATCATCGGCTCGCATTCAGGGTGATTCACATTCAGCGGAATTATAGCTCGACCAGCGGCCACTTCGTCCCTGACAAATTCGGGAGTAATCCGGTCCGGCATCCGCTGTGGAAAACGATGAAAAACGCCCGGACGCTCGCCTCCCCCTTTGCCAGAGCCCAGATGTTGGTGTTCCAGTGATTGGCGCGAAGCTTGTGGCCCCAACTGATCCTTGAGCCTTTCTAGACCTTGATTCTCGCGAATGGCGATAAACTCCATTTCAGGCGTGACCACACCCTGCCGGGCGTACCAAAGTTGAGTAACCGGATGACCTGCACTTGCCCGCAAAGGCTGGCGCTTTAGGCCAGGAAAAGTGAGCAAACGATTTCGCTCTGCGCGGCTGGCATATTCGGCGTGCGTACCCGAAAGATATCCGTTATCCGTCGGCGAAACTTCTCGCCCTTGATACTCCTCTACATCTTGCCGGTCCGAAATCCAGGGACGACGAAGCGCCGGTAGACCTTGGGTCACATCACCCGCAAAATCCGGATCGCCCCAAGGCCCGGAGGTATCATAAACAAACACGGGCTCATTCTTTTCAATAGTCCCATCAAAACTGCGGGTATCGGCCAGCTCAATCTTGCGCAAAGGCACTTTGAGGCTTGGAAAAAGGCACCCGGGTTGATAAACACGTTCGCAACGCGGGAAAAAATAGGTGCCGGAGGCTTCGGAGTCGGTGCTTGAAATCATAAGACGTAGGGTTTGGTGTGGGCCCGCCTCGAAAAACGTGGTCGCACCGCTTGTTAGGATTTATGCAGAAGCCCCTAGAACCAATCGCGC
>DAIRSW010000155.1:4259-6084 GCA_036804205.1 Verrucomicrobiia bacterium
CGATTTTGCACCTTGTAAAAATTCGACCTTTGATCGACCGACTCTATGCACCTCGCTCCCTCCGCCGGGATCAGCCGGTTCAGGTTCCAAGGGTCGCGAAATGTGAAGAGTCATAAAAACTCTCGACATCTCACCTCTCAGCCAAAAGGCTCCCCTGCGTTACAAAAACCTCCCGCATTCGAGCCTTTTGTCAAGATTTTGTCAAGAAACCTCTCAAGCCCTTGCATGAGCCTCAACATCAGGAGCGATTTCGGCTCGGCTGGAGGAATCCAGCTTTTTCACTTGCTTGAAAAAGGCTGCGCATGGATGCTGCTCTCTGCCTCGGTTCTCGGATGAGGCGCTAATGAAAATATGAGATGGTCAATTCGCATCGCTAAGATCGCAGGAACGGAGGTTAAGCTCCACGTAACGTTTTTATTGCTGCTCGCGTTCTACGGCTATTTTTTCTACCAGTCGGCCGGATTTAGCGCCATGGTGGAAGGCCTTAGCTTTATTCTGGTCCTGTTTTTGTGCGTGCTCCTTCATGAGTTTGGCCACGCTTTAGCGGCCAAAAGTTACGGCATTCGCACTCCGGACATTACGCTCCTCCCCATCGGTGGTGTGGCCCGGCTGGAACGTATGCCTGATAAACCGCTCCAAGAATTGGTAGTAGCTTTAGCCGGTCCGGCTGTCAACGTGGCCATCATCATCGGCCTGGGTGTAGTGATGTGGGATCGGTTAGCCACCACGGGCACGGATTTGTTGAGCTTGCTCTTTCGCCCTCTCACCGGCGATCTCCTTCTGGATGTGTTTCGCGTCAACATCATCCTGGTCATCTTCAATATGATCCCCGCGTTTCCAATGGACGGCGGCCGGGTTCTGCGTTCGTTACTCGCCACTCAGTTAAGCTACACGCGGGCCACCGAAATCGCCGCGACCGTGGGTCAAGGCCTGGCCATTGTGTTCGGGTTTCTCGGGCTTATTAGTAGTCCCATAAATATCATTCTGATTTTGATCGCGTTCTTCGTTTGGATCGGAGCTTCGCAAGAATCAGCGGTGGCCGGATTACGAGATCTTTCTTCCGGCCTTCCGGTCGATGCCGCGATGATCCGCGAGTTTCGCACTCTGGACCAGAACGCAGTTTTGAGTGATGCCGTAGAAGCACTCCTGAGCACCTCGCAACATGAATTTCCTATCACCGATCAGGAAGGGCAAGTTTTAGGAATTCTAACCCGTCGAGACATGATTAAGGCCCTGCGAGACAAAGGCGACGCCATCCCAGTCGTTGAGATCATGCAGACCGGCATTCCGGTGGTGCAAAGTCGCTCTTCCTTTGAACGCGCTTTTTACCTCATGCAAGATTGCGGTTGCCCAGCACTTCCGGTAGTTGACGCCTCAGGCCGTTTGGTGGGGATGATCACACCTGAAAACGTGGGCGAGATGATCATGATTAGCTCAGCGATGGTCCGCCGACGCAGAACGAAAATGCCCTAGGATCGTTTTTTTTGTCACCTAAGGAGTCCTTGAGTGATGGCAGCTTTGCCGTAAAGTAAAGGTCTTATGAATCACCGATGTCCTGTGCTTCTGTTTTACAAATACGTTTTCATCTCCGACCCAGGTCTGCTGAGAGATACTCACCGTGCCTTTTGCAACGACCGCAGGATCAAAGGACGCGTGTTAATTGCTGAAGAAGGAATTAATGGCACCTTGTCCGGCCCGGCTGACGCCGTCACTGAGTACGAGGAGTTCCTCAAAAAGGATGACCGCTTCGCAGATATGGACATCAAAAAGAGTTGGGCCGACGAAATTCCTTTCCCCCGTTTGGCCATCAAGGTTCGACCGGAAA
>DAIRSW010000156.1:0-6017 GCA_036804205.1 Verrucomicrobiia bacterium
GGCACGCTCAACTTTTTGGAGGCCGCCAGGCGAGCCTGTCCGGAATCACCGTTCGTTCACATGAGCACCAATAAAGTTTACGGCGACGCACCCAACCTCATCGACTTGGTGGAGAAAGACACTCGCTGGGACTACGCCGACCCCAAGTTCTCCCACGGCATCCCGGAGAGCTTTACCATTGATCAATCCAAGCACTCGCTGTTCGGCGCTTCCAAGGTAGCAGCCGACATTATGGTCCAGGAGTACGGCCGCTACTTCGGCATGCCCACCTGCTGTCTGCGGGGCGGCTGTTTGACCGGACCGAACCACTCTGGAGTCGAGCTTCATGGTTTCCTCTCGTTTTTGGTGAAATGCGTGCTCGAAGGCCGCGAATACAGCATCTTCGGCTACAAAGGCAAACAAGTGCGCGACAACATTCACTCTTTGGACGTGGCCCGATTTATGGCTGCTTTTGTAAAAAATCCTCGTCAAGGCGAAGTCTACAATATTGGAGGCGGCAAAGAAAATTCCTGTTCGATCCTCGAAGCCTTCCAACTGGCGGAAGAACTCACTAGCTGCACCAGCAAAACAAGCTACGTGGAACAAAACCGTATCGGCGACCACATTTGTTACTACTCCGACCTCCGGAAAATGCGGGAGCATTACCCCGACTGGGATGTGCGCATCAGCTTGCGTGAGACCATGCAACAAATTGTGGAAGCATGGCGCACCCGCACTCAGTCAGCGGCTCTCGCCTAGATTTTTCGTGACAAAGATTCTTATCACCGGCGTCTGCGGATTTGTTGGATCCAGTTTAGCACGAGTCTTTGCTGAACAGGGTGGCTTCGAGATTTTTGGGGTCGACAATTTTATTCGGCCCGGCAGCTCGGAAAATCGTGTGGTTCTCCAGCGGCTTGGCGTCAAGCTCATCCATGGCGACATCCGCGCAGCCAGCGATCTGGAATGCATTAGCCCGGTCGATTGGTTGATTGACGCAGCCGCGAACCCCAGCGTTCTAGCCGGGATTGACGGTCATTCTTCAAGCAGACAGGTCATTGAGCACAATCTCGGTGGCACCATCAATTTGCTGGAATTTTGCAAGCGCCATCGGGCAGGCTTCTTGCTTCTGTCCACCAGCAGGGTTTACAGCGTGCCCCCCTTGGCGGCTCTCCCAGTAAGGGAAGACCATGGCATGTTTGTCCTCGCTACCGACCAACCACTTCCCCCGAGCGTGACCGCTAAAGGGGTGCAGGAGGAGTTTTCCACTCAACCACCGCTTTCTCTCTATGGCACAAGCAAACTAGCCAGCGAACTCTTAGCTCTCGAGTACGGCGAAGTGTTTGGGTTTCCAGTCTTCATCAACCGCTGTGGTGTTATGGCCGGAGCAGGCCAGTTCGGACGTCCGGATCAAGGCATCTTCGCCTTTTGGCTGAACAGCCATCTTCGCAGGCGACCACTGAAATATTTGGGCTTTGGCGGGCACGGCTATCAAGTGCGCGATGTCTTGCACCCTGCCGACCTTGGGCAGCTTCTCTTTAAGCAAATTTCCCGGGGCAAAGTCGCTCGAGAAGATCGGGTTCTTAATGTGTCGGGTGGTGTTGCCTCCGCGATTTCGCTCAAAAACTTGACCGCTTGGTGTGATGCCGCTTTTGGCCCCCACCCGGTCGCTCAGTCCCGAGAAGATCGCCGTTTTGACATCCCCTGGATGGTGCTCGACCCATCCAGAGCCTGTAGGCTTTGGGACTGGCAACCGAACCGAGATACTGAAAGTATTCTCCAAGAAATCGCAGAGCACGCTCAGCAAAACCCGGATTGGCTGGAGCTGTCTAAGCCATTTTGAGACGAACCCCACCTGCTGCGCTCAAGACGCCAAGAAGTTCTTCATTGCCTGAACCTGTTCCGTAACCTTTCTGAACAGAAGAAATCGAAACGAGCTCAGGTCCGAGTCCCCGGCGACGGGGGTCGACCAAGGAGTATGCGCAGGATGGTCGAAAGTGTCTCAAGTTCTGCTATCAGCGCGGTCACTTCCAGACCTCAACTTCAAGCTCTTCAACCAGGAGGAACTGGCTGCCTATGAGAAAACCAAGGCTCAGTTGCGCGAAAAGAAAAGCCTTCGGTGGGGTACCCTAGTAAACGTCCTTGCGGTAGCGTTTGGTGGCTTTCAAATCCTCGACGTAGGCCTTGGCTTCCTCGGGCGTTTTACCGCCCGCATTTTCGATCACGCGATGCAACGCTTCATCCACGTCTTTTGCCATGCGCTGGGCATCACCACACACGTAAAAGTATGCGCCGTTCTCCAACCACTCGTAAAGCTCTGGAGCAGCCTCAAGAATGCGATGTTGCACATAAATTTTGTGCGCTTGATCTCTCGAAAAAGCCGTATCAAGCCGCTGCAAAACGCCTTCGGCCTGGTAGACTTCCCATTCATCTTTATAAAAGAAATCGCAGGCCGCACGTTGCTCGCCAAAGATCAGCCAATTTTTCCCGGTCGCTCCGGTGGCTTTGCGTTCCTGCAAAAAGGCACGAAACGGGGCAATGCCCGTTCCTGGGCCGACCATAATCACTGGTGTAGCCGGGTCTTCTGGCAAACGGAAGTGCTTCGCGGTGTGCACAAACACAGGAACCGACGAGGGGTCAGCAGCTCCGAATGCCAAAAAGTTAGAGCACACGCCTTTCCGTTTTCTTCCGAAAGTCTCGTACTCGACCAGCGCTACGGTCAGGTGCACGCTGTCTCCGACTGCCCGTTGACTAGAGGCAATGGAGTAAAGACGCGGCTGAAGCTTTCTTAAGACGCCCACTAATTCTGCGGCAGTGATTTGAGCAGCCGGATAGGTCATCAGCAAATCAAGGACTTCGCGTCCCCAGAAAAAGTCGTCCAACTGAGCTTTATTGGCCGGCTCGGTCAACTCAAGCAAAGGCTGTGCGGTGGGATCTTTTTCCGCGAGTAACTTGAGCAGCTTTTTATCCGGCTGAGTGATTTGATAATCGGTCATCAAGGCCTCGCGCAAGGGCTTGGGTGTGCCATCATTGCCTGGCACTTGCTCAGCAGGATCCAACTTGGCCACAGCGATCAACTCCTCAACCAAGGCTAAATCATTTTTAGGAAACACGCCCAAGGAATCGCCCACTTCATACGTCAAGCCGGAATTTTTCAGATCAATTTCGAAATGGCGCGTGTCTTTTTCCGAGCCTTCCAAGGTCAACTTGCGGTTAACGCCTAGAGTTGCGGGAAATGGGTTCTTCCTTGAGTAAGCAATAGTTTCAGTCATGGGCTTTGCAGTAAAGCTTTCAGAGGCAGACGTCAAACTGAGATTCACGGTCTGGCTAGGCGTTTCCTGAGCAGAACTCGGCGTCTCGCCAACTTGGGCGGCTTGCTTTGGGGAGCTTTCCTCCCGCCAACTCGGCCAGTTTCTTAGCTCTTTTAATAAAGCCAGGGGCGTCACAAATGGCCCGGCATGACGCACCAATTTTAGAAAATCTGCCCCATGAATTCCGTGACGTCTAAAAAAGGCGCGATCTCCACCGCAAGAATACATAATGTCCGAAGACAACTCGCCGCGTAAAAAGCCTTGGGCTTTGGGAATAATGCGAGGCAACCACCGGACGCCATCCACAGCAGCGTCTTTTGGCGGCAGAGCCTCGCTTTGCAGCTGACACTCTGACCACTGGCCCGCTTGTTCGAAAAGAAAAACACCGCGACGCTCGGCGGCCAGCAGAAGCACCGTATCCCAGGTCGGCTCCCCAGAGCCGACAAAATCCTCCGCATAATCAAACAGATGAATGGAACGTAAACCGATGGACGCCAGGAAGGCTCTTTCCTCGGCGGAAAACATCGTATCAGCCCGCCTCTCACCTCGCTTATAACGTTGACACGCTTCCTGATAGAGGGCGTGCAAAAGATCACTCCAAAGTTTCGATTCCATACAAAGGGTATACGCCAAGACGAGGAAAAAAGAAATCGTCGGTGGTCAGAAGGCCAATTTATGGCGCTGGCCAGGGTTCGTATTATCCCACGATCAGTGGGTTGCGCGTGCCCACTCTTCTTGGAGGCGGAGCTTCACAGTCCATTGTTCGACTAGCTCTCGGTTGATCTCATTTTCTGACACCGTTAGCATGCCGCGTATATCTCTCAGATGTTTTTCGCCGCCGCCTTCGCGATAGAAGTCGAGTTTCCATAAGATGACATACTCCGGTGGCGCGAACCACACTTGAAGACTTCCAATTGTCTTTCTTTGGCGGTGCCGATAGGCCCAAGGAAATAGCGGATGATTTGTGGACGGATAAAAATCAGCCTTTAAACCCGAAGGGGTGTGGATGAGATTAAAATGACCTCGGCTGGGCCGCGCCAACTCCAATTCGATCACATCAGCGGGAGGGCAGTAGTAGTCTGGCAAGGGAAACAGGCTGGCCAAGCTCTCAGAGGTTGTCTGATTCAGAAGGATCGCCACGTCAATATCGAGGGTGGCTCTCGGTTCGCCAAATTCAATGGCGGCTACCGAGCCCCCGATCATGTAGGAATCGATACCATTCTTTTCTAGTGGCTCAATGAATAAGGTGAAGAGGTCAGGTTCTTGCACGGATCAAAAAGCGGCTGAGCTCTTGCTGCACGGCTTCGGGGTTCCAGTCCGGATGCTGGCGCTCAATGCGGCGTCGGGCGGCAGCAATGACCATCCTCTGCGCGGCGCGAGCAAGGCCCCACTTTTCTGTGGAGCTCATGGCCCGCCAAGCCTGAATCTGTAGAGGGTGCAAGGACTCTTCCATGGTGCCCAATAATCCGCGTCGGCGATGAGCGCAAGAGGCCGTTCAGATGGTGAGAGGCACCTGATACCACAGGGTGTTCGCCACCTTTCATGTGCACCAGGTCTGCCTGCTATTGGATAACCGAGTTCCCACCCCCGTGGTGTGCGGGTGGCTCACTTGTTTTTTATCTGCTTGCTATTGCAAATTGCAAACTGCTTCGATGAATCCAGAACTCGCGAAGAGCAAGTGGGCTCTTCATTCCTGTTCTAGCATTCTGCGGTATGCTGGCGCTCGAAGGCTAGCGACTCTGCTGCTCCGCTACGTCGTAGATGATCGCAGTCATAAACATCGGGTTGCTTTTCGCCCAGCTTAACGCCTCGGTGCGATTGCGGAAGAAGACGTCAACCACGGGGACGTCTTGGCCCTGGGCGCGTGCTGCTCGACGCGCTTTGACTGCGCTACCGGTGTCAACGGCGACAAGCTCCTTGCCAGCTTCCGGAAGTAAAATCCTTGAAAAATAGGGGATGATGGCGGGGTCCACTGCGGCAGAGCGTCGATCCTGCAGAGGTCGACCAGTCGATGACTTGCCTTGTGCTGTCCATTGATCTGTGCCGGCACCGTCTTGCCAGTAGACCGTGACTCTTACCAGCATCTCTCGGCCTTCGGCCCCATGGGATTCTTCAGCTGCTTGGCTGGAAGTCGGGGCGGTGGTTTCACTGGATTTTTCTTGAGAAGTGGCTGGGCGCACGCTGCGGACAGTGCGAACGCCGCGACCTGCTCGGGCTCGATTACTTCTGGTGACTCGTCCCGTGGCAGGCTCGGCGGGCTCAAGCTCCTGCGTGTTTTGGCTGGAATCAGCGTTTTCGGGAAGGTCGGCTAGACCTGAACTAGGGAAAAACATCAGAACTGATGTCAATACGGTAACGAGCAGCCAAGAGACGGAAGGCCACGAGAGGACAAATAACGCGGGAGAGGGACGGAGATTTTTCATGGTGGAGCGGTGCGATGAGCTGTTCGGAGTCTAATCTTGTGGAACCACAGAGGGTGACTTCGAAGACTCAACTTACCCGCGTGCGCGAAGGGTTTTTGGGGATCGCACACGACGACAGGTAAGGCACCGACAATAAGGGTAGGAAGGAGGGGTAGGAAGGATGCGTTACGTTTAACGCTGTGGGGTTTAGTTTTGCATTGCCTGTCGGATCACCATTGGAGCGCTTTTCGCACGAAGCGAAACGCTTTGTTGCGCCACGCTTCCTTAGCGTTTCAGCACGGGCAACCCTATTCGGAAATGTGCGCTA
>DAIRSW010000157.1:0-5995 GCA_036804205.1 Verrucomicrobiia bacterium
CCGGCTGCTGCGGACGATGGCCTTGGCGTAATCGAAGATATGGTCAGCGACCGGTATAAGCTTGACGGTTTCCTGTATGTAGAGAATCTGCTCAGCTCCCAGCACGGGTTGTGGTTCCTCGCCACTCGAAAATGTGGCCCGTTTCATGATGAGCGATTCCTCCTCATCGCTGGGATAATCGACGTTAATCAGAAAAAGGAACCGGTCGAGCTGGGCCTCAGGAAGCGGGTAGGTGCCTTCCTGCTCCAGTGGGTTCTGAGTTGCTAACACAAAAAATGGATCGGGTAGACGATGGGTGGTGCCTCCGACGGTCACTCGCCGTTCCTGCATGGACTCGAGCATGGCAGCCTGGGTCTTGGGTGGCGTCCGGTTGATTTCATCAGCCAAGACGACATTGGCAAAAAGCGGGCCAGGCAAAAATTTGAACTCTTTGGATCCCGAGACCGGGTCTTGATAGATGATCTCGGTGCCAGTAATATCGCTGGGCATGAGGTCGGGTGTAAATTGAATCCGTTTGAAAGAAAGCTGGAGACTTTTGGCGAGAGTAGAAATGAGTAGCGTTTTAGCCAGACCGGGAACCCCCATGAGTAGTGCGTGGTTTCGAGTGAAGATCGCAATAAGAACCTGTTCAATAACGTCGGCCTGGCCGACGATGACTTTCGCGAGTTCTTGATTGACGGCTTGGACAGCGGCGCGGCAGAAGTCGACGGCTTCGTCGGCGGGCGTGGCCGCTACTGGGGGGGCTTTTGGTGTGCTCATGGTAGTTTGATTCGTCGCAAATGAGAAAGTATTCGAGGATTAATGCTCTCGCTTTGATATATGATCACCCGCTTCGGAGCGCGAGTTCTACAGGGGATGATTGGGGGTGAATGAGGGTCATTGAGGAGGCTTCGGCTCCTCACTAGAAATGCTTAGGTAGCTCAATAAAGCCAAAGCCTTCGGCTAGGTGTAAAAGAACATCCAACAAAACGCAAGATGAATTGCACGACATTAGTATACCATCGTTGAGCCCGTAGCTGTCGCTGGGAAAACGGGGCGCTAGCCCCAGCTTCCTACGCTGCGGTCGCTTGCGTAATAGGTCCGCTCAGGAGGACGGGATGCTACTTTTAAAAGCCTCCTCAAAAAGGTCATGGCAAAGTAAAACAAGGGCGCAAAAAACAGCGCGATCCCCGCTGACGCTAAACACCGGATCAATACCACCGGATCAAAAGCTAAGCTCCCACGCATCCAAGTGATGGTTGCGAACTCGAGCAACAAGAATAAAAATGTCCCTCCCCCGCTTATAAGAGTGTGCACCTCCCAGCGACCTTTGAGAAACAAACTTCGCACGCCTTGGCCAGCTAAGGCCAATCCGATGAATGGAAGGGTCGACCAGCCATACTTTGGAAATCCCTCTACGGCGACTCCTGGGAGCATCACCGCATCATACAGAAGTCCGGTCACTAATGCCAAACAAAGCGCTCCACCCAAGGGAAAACGCATGGCCGCGTAGAGAAAAACGGTCGGCAACAAAAAAATCTGGGCTCCGGCGAGCCACGCGATCGGCATGGCCCAGTGGGCCATGACTAAGCATAGCCAAATACAGAAAAAAAGGATGAAGATAAAGAGCCAGCGACGATAGATCATGGCACGAGTTCCTCGAGACTTTCCATATCCACAACAAAGACATCTTGAATACTGCTGAAATCGACCGAAGGCGTGATACGCACCCGCAGATCCAAATCTCGCCGGGTCACTTCTCGCACCGTGCCTAGCAGGACTCCGGCCGGGAAAACCTGTCCCAAACCGCTGGAATAAACGCGAGCCCCTATAGTTATCTCGGCCTGCCGACTAATGTGATCCAGGTTCAAAGTGGGTTCGTTAGATTCTTGCACCCGATCGCCATGCACAATCCCATTCTCGCCGGTGCCTTCAATACGAGCTGCCACCCGACACGTTTCCGAGGTGAGCAGGAGAACTTTCGAGTGCAACGACTCAACCTCGGCGATCTTGCCGACCAGGCCGTTTTCTGTAAGGACGGGCATTTCCGTTTGCAAACCACGTTCGGAACCGGCATCGATAATAAGAAAAGTCCACCAGGTCGAGGCGGTCCGGCCAATAACACGGGCCGGAATCATTTCAAACCCCACCCGCTGTTTATACTCGAGCTGCTCGCGCAAACGGCGATTTTCTTCTTCCAAACCACGAAGCATCTGCATTTGCGCCTCCAGCTGTTGGTTTCTTACGCCGAGCGTCCGGTTTTGCTCTTCAAGTTGATCGATGCTTTGCAAGCCTTCCGTAAAACTAGAAAGATTCTCCTGTAACTGTGAGCCGGTAGTTACAAAAGGCGTCAACAGAGTGGTGGCTCCGCTTTTGATCCTTTGCAAAATCCGTGGTGACGACATGAGCAGAACTACTGCCAGCCCAAACACCGCTCCTACCAAAATTAGATTTCGCCGACTCATAAGCGCTAGATCTTAAGGTTTTAGTTCCATTGCCTTTCCGCATCGGATGCAGAGCGTTTGACAAATCGCAGTTCATCCAAAAGTCGACCGGTCCCTTCCACCACCGCACTAAGCGGGTCTTCGGCGACATGCACAGGCAGCCCGGTTTCTTTTGCTAAAAATTTTGACACGCCCCCTAACAAAGCCCCGCCGCCTGCGAGAACTAGTCCTCGATCGACCAAATCCACAGCCAGTTCTGGTGGGCATTGTTCCAGCACCGCCAGAATGGTATCGCTGATAACTTGCAAAGGATCTTCCATGGCGGAACGAATTTCCTCGCTATGAATAGTGACGGTCCGAGGTCGTTCGGTCATGAGGTGACGGCCCTGCACATCCATTTTGGTATCGCGGCCTTCATTGTAGGCTGAACCAATTTTAATCTTAATCTCCTCCGCAGTGCGTTCGCCGATAAGTAAGTCGTATGCTCTCCGCAAATAGCGGGTAATGGCTTCATCAAGCTTATCCCCAGCAACCCGGACGCTTCGACTAAAGACCACTCCGGACAAACTAATCAAGGCAACTTCGGTGGTGGAAGCTCCAATATCCACGATCAAGTTCGCGGCGGCATCCTGCACTGGCAGGCCTGCTCCAATGGCTGCGGCCAGAGGTTCTTCAATCAGATGCACTTCGCGCGCGCCGGCGCGCAACCCGGTTTCTTTCAAGCTTCTGCGTTCCAACTCAAGAATGGCGGAGGGTACAGCAAGGACAATCCGGGGTTTCGCTTTTTTGCGTCGACTGTGCACTTTTTCAATGAAGTGTCGTAACATCGCTTCGGTAATTTCCAGATTGGCGACAACCCCATCTCGGCGAGGTCGCATCGCGATGATCTTCTCCGGGGTACGCCCCAGCATGCGTTTAGCTTCGTCGCCGACCGCCAAGATGCGGTTGGTTGCTCGCTCTACAGCAACCACGGCTGGCTCCCGCAATACGACACCGTGTTCGCGAACATAAACCAAGGCGTTAGCAGCGCCGAGATCTATTCCAAGGTCATGTGTAAAAATGTTAAGCACAGAAAAAAATGAGGACGCGAAAAAATGGGCGGAAGTCGTTCACTCCCGGCTCAAGTCAGATGGGGCGAAGAAGAGAAGGCGAAAGTAAGCCGAGGGCACGCGGGTATGGGAGTAAGACATCGCTTGCCTCGACAAACCTGCATCCGCATCTATCAATACTTTGGCGGTAGCGTCAAGGGCCAGAGTGCGGGCTTTTACAGAAAAAGCTTTTGGGCATGACACGCGTGGCTGCTGCCTAGCAAAAGAATGCCCTGCTTCTTCTTTGCTTGCAAGCGGTGCTAGGCTTGTGCCCACTTAGTTGCGTCGGACCAAAATCCGCAATTGCTCAAGTTCCACGGCCATTTCCTCGATTTTTTTTGCGGTCTCATCCTGCCGGGCGATCAACGCTGCGTTGTTGGCTTGAATAGTTTGCAAGGCGGCCACCACATCACTTAAGCGGGCTGTTCCACTTGCGGCTTGTTCCGGTTGAGCCGGCTGGGGCGCTTGGGCCTGGGTGCTGCTCATCCATTGGCCGCCGATGAGCAGCAACAGCACAGCATAAAATCTTACAATTGAGCGATTCATATCAGTGTTTTTTAAAAGTGATCGTGGAAAAAGCGGACGGTGGCTCAGCGGGAGCCTCCGCGACTGGCAAAAATTTTTGCTTGTCGAAGCGATTCTTCTGCCAGGGTCAAGCGCTCATCAAGTTCTACCTGCTTCTGGGCAAGGATAACTTGCTGCTGACCAATCTCGCGAAGCAGTTGATCGATCTGCCGGATCATATCCGGTTGCTGAGCGGCTGGCGCTGAGGTTGCCGCCGGTTGTTGTTGAGCAAAGGGCCGGTCGATAGGCCAGCCGAGCCAAACGATGGCACTTACCATACACAGCCAAAACGCCAATGGCGTTTTTAGAAACCAAGCTTGCGAGCGATGAGAAGAGAATAACGTCATGCTCAAGAATAGTCTATGCCGCCGGGAAAGAAAGACGAAAAATCTCGCGGGGCGTCCTGGTCTCAATGACCCGTGAGGGAGGAGACCAGATCAGGCAGGTGGATGGCATTCTCATAGAGGGCTTTCCCAATGATCATCCCCTCCACTCCTTCGATTTCTGCCACAGCCAAGGCATCCGCTTTGGAAGAAATCCCGCCGCTAGCGATCAAGTCGATCTTGAGCTGGCCGGTTAAGGTTCTGAGGCTATCCAAGTTTGGTCCCTTCATCATTCCGTCGGTGGCGATGTCGGTGTAAATAAGGGCGCCGACGCCGACCGCCTGCAATTCCAGAGCCAATGACAGCGCTGGCTTTGAGCTTATGTCTTGCCACCCGTGCACGGCCACCAGCCCGTCGCGGGCGTCAATCCCCGCCGCTATTCGTTCGGAACCGTGACGTCCCACCATGGTCTCAACGAACTCGAGAGATTGTAAAGCTTTAGTTCCTAAAATAACTCGACTCACCCCTGCGGCGAGTGCGTTTTCCACGGCGTCCTCAGAGCGAAGACCTCCACCTAACTCCACCGGGATATTCAAGGCTTGCACCATCTGTCTGATCAGGTCTAGGTGTCGTGGTTCTCCCTCAAAAGCTCCATCCAGATCGACCACGTGCAACCAATCTCCGCCTTGCGCCTCCCACTGCTGTGCCAAGGCAACCGGATCATCTGAATAAACGGTTTTGTCTTCTTTCTTGCCCTGGCGTAAGCGCACCGCTTGCCCGTTCATTAGATCAATTGCTGGATAAATTTTCATACTTAACTTGTCGACACGGTCGCCAGCCAGTTTTTCAACATGGCCAGACCCACGCCTTGGCTTTTCTCGGGGTGAAACTGTGTGGCCACCAGTTGGCCTCGACGGATGGCTGCGGCAAACAAAACTCCATAGTCAGCTTTGGCAATCACCAAGGAATCATCCTCCGGTGCCGGATAATAGGAGTGCACAAAATAAACTTCAGGTGCCTCCAAACCTAGCCACAATGGTTCAGGCTGATTCTGCTTCGTGGGTACAAGATGCAGCTGATTCCACCCCATGTGGGGGACTTTCAGTCCGGCCAAACCACCTTCATCCGATGGGTCGGCCTGGGAAAAGTCGAACTTTTTGACCCGGCCAGAAAAAACCCCGAGACCTGGCACGTCCAGAGATTCTTCGCTGCCTTCGAACAAGACCTGGTAGCCGAGGCAGATGCCGAAGAACGGGCGATCCTCATGGATCCATGTTTTGAGAGCTTGCACCAAACCTTTCTGACCGAGTTGCGTCATGGCGTCACCAAACGAGCCGACTCCTGGTAAAACCACGGCGGTGGCTTCTGCCAGATCGCCCGGCTTTTCGGTCACGAAAACATTTGCGCCACAGGTCTGTAAAGCATTCCGGACACTGCGTAAATTGCCGCTGCCATAGTCTACGACTGCAATATTGGCCATGCTCAAAACTTTCTACAGCACGCCTTTAGTGCTGGGCACGCGCCCAGCCAAACGCGGATCGACTTGGGTGGCTTGATCGAGAACACGTCCGAATCCTTTGAACACCGCTTCGAACTG
>DAIRSW010000158.1:0-5846 GCA_036804205.1 Verrucomicrobiia bacterium
CGTGATCCTGCTCAGGAGATCGCCGCTTTAATTGGGGACGAGAATCTCGACCAGCTACCCGATGAGATCTTTCTACGGCGAAGCTTGCAGGTGATCTTTTGGCTGGAATACACGCGGCGCATGCAACAATCGCCTGAGGACATTATTTTCCAAGCTTTGGCCATCGTGCAGTTGGATCCAACTCGGGTTCGCCTCATCCGCGAGGCCTTTCTACGTATGCACGGGAGGTTGCTTAGCAGTCAGGCTTTGCAGGTGGAAGAAAACTTTGCTCGACTATACCAGGGGGAACCGATTCCGATCACAGAAGGACTGCATGCGGGGGAATTTTTAGTGCCGACCTGGGCGATTTCGCCCACCAGAGCGCCTTTGCTAGCGCGGGAGTGGGCCAATGTCGAGTTGCAACCCAGTGGCCTTGCTGAGCAACGTTTGCTTACCTGGGACGCCGGACGCGCTGCTCAACAATCTCGCATGGAACAAGAACTGGGATTGGTCGCTCCGGAGTCCCCACCTGAAGAAGCGGTTGTTGAGGAGACCCTTGCTCCTGAGCAAGAAGAAGAGCCGCTCATCATCCCTGATCTGACTGAGATGCTAACCCCGGACTTGGAGTAGTCGGCGGAAGCAGAATTTCTCTACTTTCCAGGAAGTAAACTTTTGCTACAGTTCGGAGCATGGAATGTTTCAAGTCGTTCGTTTTGGTGGGGAAATCTTTAGTGCGCAGCTCACGCTGTTGGGTGCTGCTGTGTGTCACCTCGATTTGTTTGAGTGCTTGTCAGACGTCAACTACGTCTCAGCCTACACAAGCTGCAGCATGGTCTCCACCTCCCGTGGCTCTCAAACCTTCCGGATCCGGTCAAGTCTGGCCGAGTGGTGCTCCGCCGATTTTCGCAGAAGCCGCAATCATGATCGATGCAAATTCCGGTCGGACCATTTATGAAAAAAATGCTGACCAACGCCGTGCTGTGGCCAGCACCCAGAAGTTGCTTACTGCCATGATGGTCGCGGAGAAGCCTTTAGATGCTCGGCTACGGGTCGAAACCATCGATACCTTGGTGCCTCCTAGCCGGCTGGGTTTGCGTCCCGGCGAAACATACACGCGTCGTGAGTTACTTTCGGCCATGATGGTTCGTTCTTCCAACGACGCGGCTAACACTTTGGCGCGCAACCACTCGGGCAGTTTAGAGACTTTTCTCCGCGAGATGAATCAACGTGCGCGATACTTTGGAGCGCATGATTCGTATTTCGCGAATGTCCATGGTCTCCCGGCCCGCCAATACTCCACCGCACGGGACATCGCCCGTATCGCTTACCACGCGTATCGGACTCCGGAGCTTCGGCCTTTCATGACACTACAAGGTTATGCCTTTCGACACGCCAACGGACGAGTCACCCGCCTAGAAGCCACCAATAAGTTGCTAGAGCGGTCTTCGGCCTATGATGGGATGAAAACCGGCTACACCAGTGCGGCAGGGCGTTGCCTTGTGTCTAGCATGAACTACCGAGGTCGCCGGGTTATCTTAGTGCAGCTAGGAAGCCGAACGCGCGATATTTTTGGAGACGCCGAACGTCTGATGGCCTGGGGTGCCAGACAAACAGGTGGGTTATTCGCTGATACAGTGAGCCAAGAGATTAGCCAGACGCAGTTGTAACCGGATAGATGGGCGGAGTCCTACTGACCGGCTTCACGTTCCCGAGCCATATCACCGGCTCGTTCTATAAAGGCCTGCGCTTGCTCACCCAGCCAAGAAAAGGTAGTCTGGCGTTTGACCTTGGGAAAGCGAGCCAAAGCGCGTGCGCCTACCAATGACTGGCTGCTTTCTAGTCGGGCAGTAAGAAATAGGTGCGGCTCGGACAAGCGGTAGTCTTGGTCTGAGGAGACTACTGCCAAGGGGCCGCCTGCCAAGGCGGATAATTCTGGGTAGCGTAGTTCTGTGGTGGCCGCAGATTCCACTTGAAGAATTTCACCGTGCACCGGTTTGGTCTGCCCGGCCAGTAGAAATTCCACCGAGTCCCCTGGCAGAAGGCTCAGGCGATCCAGGTATTTTTGAGACACGGCGATGCGTGCCTCGCGCGCGGTTGGGTCGCCAATAAGCACAAGTTCGCGTCCGGTTGTCAAATAGGTATCGATAAGATGGTCGAAGCGCCGAGCATAAAGCAAGCCTTGTTGGGGAGCACGCAACTCAAGTGTCGCGAGGTAAAGTTCGGCTTGCTCGGACTGCTGCTGAAGGGCGTTGGCCTGTTCAAGATGCTGAGCCATAAGGCTGTGCTCACCAGCTTCGCGGGCTTGGTTGGCGCGTGCGAGGGCTCGTTGTGCATCAATTTGCAGAGTGCGCAGCCGGTGGCCTTCCGAAAGGTTTTCCAATCGAAAAATAATCTGACCAGCTTCTACTCCTTCACCCGGTTGAACCAAAATTTCCCTGAGAAACCCCGGGCACTGCACTCGCAGTCGGTGGGCCGAGGCTGGCTCAATGAGCGCCGCAGCGGTCGGTGGTGAGGCAACTGGAATCAGGGCTCCCAAGGCTAGTAAAGCCACGGCTAGGGTAAGGCGAAGCCATGAAAGTCGGATCTTACGATCTGACCAAGAAGAAAAAATCTTGGGCGACCTTTTCAGCATCGGCCAGTAAGTGGCACTGATGGTGAGCACCGCCAGGATCACCCCGATACCATGCAAAAGAATAATTGCAGCGAGTGAAAGGCCCCAGATCAAGGCGGTGCGCCAAGCGATGCAGCAGAGTCCGTAGAAAGTGATCCACCAGCTTGTCGGCAATTTTTCTTCTTGAGGATAGGAGATCAGGCTGCTGGCCAGCCATTGCCCGCCAGCACGCGTGGCTTGCTGATAAAGGTTGGGTCGTCCGGTCAGGTCTGAAAGAATAAAGTATCCATCAAACTTCATCAAAGGATTGGCATTGAAAAGCACCGTGGTCAGGCTCGCAGCAATCACCGCATTGGCGGCGATGGTATTCAGGGCTCCGGGATCGGTGTTGGCCCAGACAAACACTGCCAAAGCCGCGACGGCAAACTCGACCAACATTCCGGCTGAAGAGACGGCGATACGTTTCCAGGGCGAGGTGAGTCTCCAGGTGGCGGTGGCATCCACATAGGTGAGGG
The DNA here is from genome assembly GCA_036804205.1 of Verrucomicrobiia bacterium. Lineage (GTDB taxonomy): Bacteria > Verrucomicrobiota > Verrucomicrobiia > Chthoniobacterales > CALDSX01 > DAIRSW01. The sequence goes on from DAIRSW010000158.1 coordinate 3,106, forward strand.
GCAGAAAGAAAACAAACAGCAGGCCGACCTCCGGTACGTGTCCCCCGAAACGTTTGCAGACCACTCCGTGAGCACTCTCGTGCAAGATTTTGAGCCCCACAAACGTCACCATAAAGGCCGGAATGTTGGAGGTGGAAAACACGTTGCTGAGAGTGCCGGTGAAGCGCAACCATTGCTCGGCAAGGATAAATCCGGCCGCAGACACGAGGAGTGCCCAGACCACGAAAAAGGCCCAGCCCGGGATGGGACGAAGCATTTTTTCTAGAGCGCCAAAGAGGCGATCGGGATTCCCAAGACGCATCTTGAGAAACATGGGGTTGAAAGGACGTGGAGGCGCAGGGGCTTTTTTGTCTGAGACATCGTCCAAAAGCCCGTAGCTTTTGAGGTTTTGCAGAAACAACAATACCTCATCCGGAGTCAGCCCTTGCTCGCTGTTTTTTGCTTCGGCTAATAGCTCTAGAGCGCTGGTTTGCCCAGTCAACCGTCGGACCAGTTGCTCTTCGCGAAGGCCTAAGCGGAAAAACTTTCCGGTGCTTGGATTTTCTAGAACCCACGAGGGCCCCTCGCGAAACTCCTGCAGGGCTAGTTGGCAGCCGGACCGCAAGCGCGGCTTTTCGGGCAAGGGACTTGGTGTTTCTAACGGAACAGCCATCTTTGAAGCATGTGCCAGGGTTTACGCAGAAGGACGTAGCCTAAAGAGTGACGGTCGCCGGAGATGACAGCCTTCCCTTTCATTCCGGGGCGAAGTTGATTCTCTGGATTGCCTAATTCGGCTTCTGCCACGAAGACGTTTTGGCCATCCCGAATTTCTGAACGAGGAGCCAAGCGAAGGATCGTGGAGGTCTGAGGGCGACCGGGTTGAGCGTGCAATTGAATGCGGAGGCTCTGACCGGGACGCACTAAGCTGATGTCAGCTTCATTCACATCCAGTTCGGCGACCAATTTTTCTAAGGGGGCAAGCTCTAAGAGAGGTTGGCCGAGGTCCACCGCGGCGCCTTCGGATCGTTCCAGGTCCCCGGTCACCACCACCCCGTGAACCGGTGAACGCAGAATAAGATGCTCCTGCCGATTGCGGAGCAGCTCACGTTCGTGGCTTAAACTTCGCACTTCTAGGGCTCGGATGGCCGCGTCGCTATAATTGCCGGCTTCCTGGGCGGCACTGGTTTGCAGTGTGGCCGAGGAAAGGCGTGCTTCCACTTCGCTCAGTCGTTCTCGGATCTCGCGGCCATCCAGCTCGACCAGAATTTGATCGCGCTCGACCACTTCGCCAGCTCGTGCATGGACCCGCTCCACGATGGCCTGAAACGGGGCAGCAACGTAACGTCTTTCGGCCGGTTCCAGCAGGACAGGGGTGTGGATGGGATGGTCGATCGGAATAAACATGCAGGCGGCAAGGCCAAAAAGAAGGAGCCAGAGCCACCATCGGTGGTGGGACAATTTTTTTTCGGCGAGCTGAAATTTTGGGTCGAGCAGAGCCACGAGGCGCTGAGCTTCCTCGAGTCGTTCCTGGCCGAGCTCATCCGCTGCGCCGGTCACAATCAGCACGTGGTGAGAACTGAGCGGGATTTTCCGGGCATGACTTTGCGATGTAAACCTCTCCACTTCTTGCAGCGCTGCCGACTCGGAGCGAGTATTCATTAATTGACGCAAAACTTGGTTGAGCGGCGAGTTTATGGTGGGTAAGTCTTGGGAGGAGGCTACGATCCTCCAGCCATTCCATGATTTTCTGGCAAGAAAAGTGAGAGAAAAACCGGAGCGCGTGCCGAGCCACGAACAAAAATCGCTCAACCGCTCGTCTACAGCTTTGGCCGGGTTGATCATTTCCAACCAAGCTGGGCCAGCATGGGGTGAGAGGTTTTCCTTGGGTTGAGAATTTGGAAGTCGGGCGGAGGAGGTTTCTGCAGCTATCAAAGCGGCCGCTGCGACTCGCACCAAAGCGGAGACCGGTTCTGGATTGGCGGATTCTGGAAGTCGCACCCACACAAGAAGCCAATCCTCAGCTTGCGTTTCCGCTGCGACCAGATGAACAAGCTGGCCGCCAAAGCGGTAAGTGTTGACCATGGTCGGAGCGCCCTGAGCGATTTCTGGCACGAGCGCCGCGGTTCGCAGCAAGTTTTCGGAAATGTCGGGGCTCGGAGTGATTTCCTTGAGAACCTTAGGATCTGTAGGGGTTCGGTAAGACACCCATTGGACAGCGTCTGCGGATAAGGAGGCGTGCAGAGTCTCAAGCACATGTTCGGGTTCCAAAATTGGCACCTGAGAAGCATGCATGGGGGAAGGAAGCAGTGCAAGCAGAAGCAAAAGACGAGGACGCAACTCTTGAAAAATAGGGAGCCCAAGTTTGGGGCTAAAATTACCGTAAAAAAGCTTTGGACAAGCCCATTCCCCGTGATACTCTGGTGGCCCTTTAAAAGATTAACAGCGCTTTGGTGAAAACTCTAAGATTTGCTGTGGTGGCGGTGTCTCTGCCTGAGTGAAAACGCAACGTTTCGTTCCTCGAAATTCCTGTGACAGAGAGGCAGCCGGTCTGATAAGGTTCAAAGATTTTTTTCACATACTTTTCTACAAGATATGCAACCCACCTATCGTCCTTCTAAACGCACGCGGAAGCGGCAATTTGGTTTTCGTGCGCGCATGGCCACAAAATCTGGTCGTGAGATCTTGAACCGCCGCCGTCGCCGTGGTCGCAAACGCTTGTTGCCTAAAGGCGTGGAAATTCATTACCGCCGCCACAACCACTA
>DAIRSW010000159.1:0-5750 GCA_036804205.1 Verrucomicrobiia bacterium
TGTTTGATCTACCACCCCGTCAAAAAGTCTAGCAAGGTTTCGATGAACAAAAGAGGAAAACGCTTGAAAGTCCGCCCGCATATTTTCTGCGTTCATAAGTAGGACTCCTGTATTGAGCTTGTCTGTTTTTCCGGGATCATTCTCGCCTACCCCAGCAAGAAAGGCTGGCTGCACCCGGCTCAGTTGAGGCACCGGATCACTGAGAAACATGACATCGGGATCTGTTACCAGGATAAAACGATCATGAACTTGATGTTCCTTACATAAATTTGGAACATCACATTTCAAAAAGCATCCGGCTGCTAGGGGAAGCTTATTCCTTGTCCCAGGCGAATCTGGCCGAATGATCTGGGCCGGTCCGTCGAAAGTCCCTTGAGAGGTTTCACATATTGCCTCAAGGGCTGGAAGAAAGCTCGTAGGGTGTTCCCACACTGGAAAGCCTTCACGCATGGCCCACTGCGCAAGGGGGTGGTCTTTGCAGTCGGTCAATAAGATCGGCTCCAGGCTCGTATTTTTTCGAGCGGAGTGAAAAGCAACTTTCGTAAGCATATCCCCACCACGAAAACCACCTTGCAACAGTCGGGCACAGGTAATCCATTTCATATCTAACAACAAGCTATAGTGCTCACATCGAGCATTCTTACCCTTCAGCCCCATCTGAGGCAGTCTTTAGTCGTTTGGGGCGTCGCAACCGGAGCACATTAGCCCAGGTTTTTCTAAACGAGGCTGACGGTGTTAGGTATCGTTCGTTCAGTTCGGCCCCGCGGCGAATGCCATCGAGGACTCCGGACACTGTAAACTCTTCTACCGCCACCAAGCTGAAGGCGGTGCCCACCGCATCCGCATGATGGGCGTCACTGGCGGCGGTCATTGGGAGACCGCGCTTGTGGGCATAATCAAAAGCTCGACGATTGTAGCGCTTAAAGGTGGTGGCCGCGTTAAAAACCTCCAGCGCGTCTATTGGCAAGGTGTCGAGCACAGCCTGCCGAATGCCGGCGCGAAACAAGTCGTAGGGGTGAGGGGGCACCGCCAAGCCACCGGCCTGATGAATAAGGTCCACCACCTCCGCCGCCGGATGCCCCTTAAGGTTCGGGAGGGTTGCACCTAGGCAGAGCAAGTGGCCTTCCGCTGTGGTGACTTCCACCCCTGGCAGAATCAGAAAATCGTCGACCGGCAACCCGTCCGCTCGCATGAGTCCATGCTCGATCATATAATCCACGGCCTCACACGTGTTATGGTCAGTGATGGCAAAGCCATGCAACCCTTTGGCTTTGGCGTGACGCACAATATCCACAGGGTCCGACACGCCGTCGGCTGAAAAAAACGAATGACAATGCAAATCGAGGTGAACAATCCTCACACCCTGACCCTAGGGTCACACTGAGCCCCCCCACAACAGGAAAATCGACTTTTCTTTCATGGCGATTTCGGTCAAGCTTGATCTTGGCACCTCTTTTGCTTTAGTTGAGGTCTTGTTGTTGCCTATGTTTCACCCAAGTTTTGACCTGCTGCCCCACTTTAAATTTTTGTCGTCCTCTTAAAATACCATGATCACCTTTGCCTACCAAGCTCGTGATGCCGCCGGACGCATCGTTTCGGGAACTCAAGAAGCTCTTAATCAAGAAAACGCCATCAGCACGCTCATGCAGCGTGGGCTTATGGTTTTGTCAATCACCCAACGTGGTGCAGCGAAGGCGACTAAAGCCTCGACCAAGGTTAAAGAAACGGATCTGGTTCTCTTCACGCGTCAGCTCGCCACCATGGTCGACGCCGGTCTTCCTTTGACCACCGCGCTGAGTGCTTTGTATGAACAATGCGATCCGAAGCGGCAGGGCGGGTTGCGTAGTGTGATTTCCGATTTGGTGGGCAAAGTTCAAGGTGGGGAAACGTTTAGTGGCTCTTTGGCGCGGCACCCAAAGGTCTTTAACCGACTTTACGTGTCGATGGTCCGCGCGGGGGAAAGCGGCGGTTTGCTTGCCGAAATTCTAGATCGTCTGGCCGGATTCCTGGAGGCCACCGCTCGACTTAAGAGAAAAGTAAAAAGCGCTATGACCTATCCGGTCATCGTGATCAGCATATGTATTCTGATCTGCTTGTTCCTCATCATCCGGGTGGTTCCAGTTTTTGCTGAAGTTTTTGCTGACTTTGGTTCCGACTTACCTGCCCCTACTCAGGCCTTGGTAGATCTCAGTGCGTTCATGCGAACCTACTGGTATATCTGGGGAACCATGATCCCAGCGGCTATTTGGGGGTTTCTCAAATACACCAAAACAAAAACCGGACGCATTTGGTGGGATCAATATAAACTCAAAATTCCCGTTTTTGGACCGTTAATTCGCAAAATTGCAATGACTCGGTTTGCGAGAACCTTTGCACAATTGATTCGAAGCGGTGTGCCGATTTTAGAAGTTTTAGATATTATTGGAGAAACCTCCGGCAACCACGTTATCGAAACAGCAATTCGCTCTGTCAAAACCGACGTCGAAAGCGGCGATCCGCTAGCAGCAGCCCTTTCCAAGCAAGAAATCTTTCCACCCATGCTCACCCGCATGGTGGCAGCCGGGGAGGCCACCGGCAAAATCGATACCATGCTTGAAAAAATGGCCGACTTTTGGGATGAAGAAGTTGAGGCAACCCTAGACTCTTTGACCTCCCTGATCGAGCCGATGCTGATTATCATCATCGGCGTGGTGGTTGGCGGCATGGTCATCTGTCTCTTCCTACCAATCTTCCAACTCGGCGACGTGGTTTCTTAAGAAAAGAAAGACGACACCTTTTTGCTGTCTGAAACGCTGGCACTCCTGGCAAGAGGACGAGAACACAATCCGTTCACCTTGCGCTGAATGCTATCAAGCAAAGGGCCTCGCATCCCATTTGAAGGGCACGGGTCTCTTGATGCGATCCCCCTGAGAACTCAGGGTGGCGGGGTTGAGAAGAGCATTCCATTCGTTGGGGATGAATCACTACCCATATCCCCCACTTCGCCTTCAGCGTGTCCATTCTTTTCCGATTCGTGCGGTCGGTGCCGAAGCGGGTGAACCCGCCCAACGGGCGGGCAGGTGCTCGCCTCGCCGCGTGGCCTCCTCATCCACTTCGATCTCGAAATGCCCAAAATGGCCCACGGCGGGCGCCTCGGCCGAATGAACCCGCTTTTCCAAGCAGGCCAGGGCCAGGGTGCTGCTCACGTAAACCACACGGGTGCCCACGGAATTCCAGCGACCCGCCACATGCGACCTCGCACGGGAATGGGGAAGCCACGAGTCCTCGGGAAAAACGGTTACCGAGCAAACTGGTAACGTTACCAAAATGCGTTTTTAGGTCGCGCTGGATGGGGAAGCCACGAGTCCTCGAGCAAAATGGTTACTGAGCAAAATGGTAACGTTACCAAAATGCGTTTTTAGGTCGCGCTGGATGGGAAGCCACGAGTCCTCCTTAGAGGCGATCGGAGCCAAGATCGGACCATTCCTAGTTTTAGCGGCCGGTGGCTCGTTGTGGAATCTACTTGGTTTCATTGTGTTGGCGCCCAGAATGTTCCCGACCAACTGGGTGCCCAGTGGCCTCGCCAATTTTGGGCAAGGGGTTGGCATGACAGGATCGGCCTGCTGCTTGTGAGAATGGCAGACCCACGAGGCCGAAGCGGTGCCATGGAATCTTTCGGCTACAAACAGCTACTTTTCGAGCCGGTGCTTGGCGGAGGACTCTTCACTGCTGCGTCCCTCCCTCTCATCGCCCAGTTCGGAGCTATGCCTGTGCTCATCGGCTGCTCCATCGTGATGACGGGCTGGCTGATCTTTGGCCTGCTCGCTTTTCGCCCTAAAAAGCCTCAGCCCTTGTAAATGCCTTGCAGACCCGAGTTGGCAGTGACAGTTTCTCGTCTTTCTACGCGACGATCCTGCTCATAATGCCTACGTCATCTTGCCTTGCGAGCTTGAGGATTCGCGTTATCGCAACTTAGTCTTTTCTTTCCGCCTCGGTTATGGCAAACATCAGCACATCCTCAAATCCCCAGCCTAAAATTCGCAAAGACCCGACCCGCACCATCGCGGTGAACTCCCCTGGCGCGCAAGACTCACAAGCGGGGGCTGAACCTGAGCAGAAAAAAAAACCTGATGCTGAAGAACCGCTTTTGCGCACCGACAAGATCGTCAAAAGCTACGGCGGACGCGTGGTGGTCAACGGGGTGGATCTCACTGTGCGAGCGGGCGAAATCGTAGGCTTACTCGGACCGAATGGAGCGGGAAAAACTACCAGCTTTTACATGATTGTGGGCTTGGTGCAGCCAGAAAGTGGGCGCATCTTTTTTAACGGCGTCGATATCAGCCGTCAACCCATGCACGTGCGCGCTCGTTTGGGCATGGGCTATCTTCCTCAGGAGGAATCCATCTTCCGCAAACTCACCGTCGAACAAAACCTCTTCGCCATCCTCGAAACTCTCCCGCTAACCACCAAAGAACGGCAGGAACGCTGCGATGAATTGCTCAAACAGTTTGGCATCACCCACATCCGTAAAAACTCGGCCATGACCTTAAGCGGCGGGGAAAAACGGCGTCTCACCATCGCCCGCTCCTTGGTCACCCGACCGAAGCTGTTGATGCTCGACGAACCTTTTAGCGGTGTCGATCCCATCGCGGTGGAGGAGATTCAACAAATTATCTCAAACCTTAAAACCAAAGGCTACGCCATCCTCATTACCGACCACAACGTTCGAGAAACCTTATCGATCGTGGACCGGGCTTACCTCCTTTTTGAAGGTAAAGTCATGTCCGAAGGCGGTGGAGATTTCCTCATCAACGACCCGGTCAGTCGCGAGCTCTACTTGGGCGAACGCTTCCGCATGTAAATATGGCCTTCGATGCGGGCGCCAATCGTCTGGAAAGACTTACCGAGCCGACCGACCTGGCGCAAGAATCCTGGAGCACCCTGCTCGACCTGGCCCTGCGCGAAGACCTCGGTGAGTCACTCCTGCAAGGTGATCTCACCTGCCAATGGTTTCTCGATGCTTCGGTCGAGATCATCGCGGACTTTCGATTGCGCCAACCTGGGGTGGTGTCGGGTTTAGGCTTAGTCGCCGAACTTTTTGTTAAACTCGATCCGCAGATCAAACTGAAGATTCTCTCCGAAGAGGGCGCTTACTGCGAGGCCGGACAAGGCCTAGCTCAAATCCACGGCCCGGCCCGGTCCATCCTCGCCGGAGAACGGGTCGCTCTCAATTTCCTCCAGCGACTTTCCGCGGTCGCCACCGCCACCCGGCGCTACGTCGAGGCGGTCCAAGGCACCGGGGCCAAAATATGTGACACCCGAAAAACCGCTCCCGGCTGGCGTTACCTAGAAAAAGCGGCCGTCCGGGCGGGTGGCGGAGTCAACCATCGCTTTGGCTTATTTGATGCAGTCATGATCAAAGACAACCACCTCATGGGCACCGGGGCTGAGCTTCATGAAAAAGTGCGTCACTTTCGAACCACCAACCCCACCGTCCCCCTCATGATCGAAGCCGATACCCTTGAGCAAGTCCGTCAGTTCGTGAGCTGGCCGGAGCTTGACCTCGTGCTTCTGGATAACATGCCAGTAGCGATGCTTGAGCAAGCGGTGGCGCTCCGCCGCCCGGGCCTCCTCTTTGAAGCCAGTGGCGGCGTCACGCTCGACACCGTACGAGCCATCGCCGAAACCGGAGTCGACCGCATCTCCGTAGGAGCCCTCACCCACTCCGCCGGCTCCCTAGACATCGGACTAGATGTGCTTTCCTAACCGCA
>DAIRSW010000160.1:0-5725 GCA_036804205.1 Verrucomicrobiia bacterium
GTCGATGTGCTTGAGCAAAGCCATTAAGAGGTCAAACTTTTGGTCGGAGGCTACCGGGTAAAAGGCATGCTCGATTGTCTCAGCCGGACGCCGTTGAGCACCAATTTCCACTTTGACCGGATCTTTGAGTGCGAAGGAAGCCAAGTTCTCAATTTCTGGCGGCAGGGTGGCTGTAAAAAGAAGGGTTTGCCGTTCGGTTGGGCATTCACGTACGATTTTTTTGACATCGGGCATGAAACCGATGTCTAACATCCGGTCGACTTCATCTAATACCAGAAACTCGACTTTGCCAAGTTTAAGGGTTTTTTCGCTAATGTGGTCCAGAAGCCTCCCCGGGGTAGCGACCACGATGTCGGCGCCTCTATCAATGGCGTCACGTTGTTGAGTGAACCCGACGCCTCCGTAAACAAGCGCGAGATTGAGCTTATGATTTTTGGGCAGGTAGGTCAGGCAGGCTTCATGCACTTGAGCCGCCAGCTCGCGGGTGGGTTCAAGTATAAGGCACCGGCAAAACCCCTTTTGAGGTCGAGTCCATTTTGAGAGAAGTTTGCACAGAATGGGAAGAGCGAAGGCAGCAGTTTTCCCGGTGCCGGTTTGGGAAGCACCAGCGACATCGCGACCTTCGAGAATCGCCGGGATGGCTTGCCGTTGTACATCGGTTGGTTTTTCGAAACCAAGATCGGAAACGGCCTTCAGAATCTTTGGGTGCAGGCCGAGCTGTTGGAATGTAAGTGTGGAATTCAAGTGCTAGATCTAAACCGCAATTGGTTCGCACACAAGTATGGAGTGCAGGGAGATACAAGCCAAAAAGCAGCTAAAACAGTGCATCGAATCAACCATGGCTTGACCACCGTAATGCTTACATCAGGCTATCCGCGTTAAATCTTCGGTTGACCAAAGCATGCGCTAGGGCTTTTGTTATGGTCTATGGGACAACAATTAAGAGTTCGTATCAAACGCCGTCGCAGAACGGAGTATCTCAAGCGCAAGGCCGCCGAAGAAGAGCAACGTGCCATTTTGCGCAGCAAGACAGCTAAGAAACCTGCTGCGACGAAAGCGAATAAGACTGAGGCCCAAAAAACTCCAAGCAAGCAGAAACTCCAGTAGCGCCTCAAGTGGAAGCGCCCGCAACGCCACAAGCGGATACTTCGGCGGACGCACCAGCTGCAACCGCAACTGAATAGGCAGGTTTCATCAGTAGCCGTTCCAGTTTGGCCGCGGGATGCGCAAATTCTGCCACCTTCCCTCCCTCCTTCAAGTGGGGCTTTTCCGTCTAGCAAGACCAATCTTGCCTTACACAAAGGCCTGCGCTAGCTCTTTGAGTTTCATGCGGAAATCGGGAGCCGCAGGCTTGCAGGTTGGCAGGTTGCTTTTCTTTGTGTCCTTACCGACCAAAAGGACTTGGGTATACACACCTAGATGCTTCGCTTGATCAAGCTGATGCGGGTCGAAGGAGAAACCGAGAATCCGCCCACGATGTGAAAGTTTTTTGGCTAGGAACGCCACCGCAGCGAGTTGGTCGTGATGCAGGAGGATGAGATCCTTCTCAAAGAAATCCGGCTGCAAAGTGCGGAGACCTACGTAAACGCGCGCCGCCCAGAAAGGATCCACGTCCGGCATGGGCCAGTCTTCGCTGACTGCTTCCAGCACTTTATTTCGAAAGCCATGGGCGGACAGCCAAACACCTTCCGAGACAATACTTGGTGGAAGCCATCGAACCGCTACCTTAGCATCGGGGGGAGCCGGATGCTCCGACAACAACGTTACTTGCCACGCGGAATCACAAAGGTCGGCGAGAAGCTTGGAATACTTGTGATCCTGCGGCCAGGAAGTCATCAGCATGTTGTGCCGAATCTCCGTTGCTTGTTGGGTTGGGAAAGATCCGAGGCGTTGTTTAAGTTCTAGGCTAGTTTTGCTAATTTCAAAAAACTGCTCAGCACGCGCTCTTCCGTTTTGTCCCATCGTGCTGGCCTGTGTTGGATTCTTTAAGACGAACTCAATGGCGTCGGCCAATCCAGCCACGTCTCTGGGCTCAGCGAGCAAACCAGAAACTTCATGTTCGACCTGCTCCGGTATCCCAACCAAACGGGTTGACACAACCGGACGTCCGCAGGCCATCGCTTCCGTGATCACAGTCGGCAAGACATCGCACGCACCCTTCGCGTCGACAATACTGGGCAAAACAAACACCGCACATCGCTGAAGCCGTGACAAAACCTCCTCCTGTGACAAAGCGCCTAGAAGCTTCACTTCGTCTTGAAGATGGAGTCGCCGGATCTGTTCTTCAAGCGCGCCTTGAAGCGGTCCGAGGCCAGCGATGTGACATTGCATCGATACTCCCCGTTCTTTTAGCAATACGCAGGCGTCGATTAGGTTGTGAAACCCTTTAAACTCAATCAAACGACCCACCGCAAAAATGACCGGAGTCGGGTCAGCTATGATGGCTTTGGCTTTTTGAAACAGCTCGAGATTGATCCCATTATAAATACGCAGCATTTTCTGGGCGCTCTCAGGAAACTCCTCGGCAAGCCTGTTCCGGCTCCAGTCACTCACCGCCACCACAAATTCCGCAGCGTCGCACAACTCGCGAAGGAGTTTTCGATCAGGAAAATCGAGCATAAAATCCTGCGCATGCGCGGTGAAGGAAAACGGAAGACCGGTCATCGCTTTGAGATACAACGCGGTGTGCGTGGCACGGTTGGCAAAATGCACATGCACATGGTCCACCCCAAGCCGCTGAAACTCCTTGGCAAAGAAGACTGCATTCCGAGCGCGAGTTCGATTTTTAAGTTCCGCACCGTATTGATCATCGTGACTTCTCAGCAACTCTTCCGGCCAGCGTCCTGATTCCTGCACGGCTTGACGAAACCGTCCCAGCACTGATCCGGATGGATTGTAGATAACCGGGAACGGAAAGTCTAGGATGCTAGCGTGTCGTATAAAATCTTGGGGCGGATGGATCGAAGCGGCTAAGACATCCACGCCATGCATCTGAAGGCCAAGCATCTCGGTCACACAAAATGTTTGCGACAGAACCGGAAACCTAGAGAACAAATAAGCGACACGCATCAAGGGAAAAGCAATACGCAGCTCTGACCGGCTGCAAGTAGGACTCTCGACTCTTTCAAGGAACAGTTTCCAACTCCGAGCGGAGGTTTTCTAGTTCATCCCACCGGGAAATGGCGTTGGTAATTTCTTCAGCCAGCTCACGCAATCGTATGTTTAGTTCGGCCAATTTTTGAGGGTCGGAGTAGACCTCTTCCTGTTGTAGCTTCTTTTGTAACTGCACCTGCTCGGCTTCAAGGCTTTCAATTTTATTGGGTAACTCGTCTAGCTCCTGTCGTTCTCGGTTTAAAAACTTGCGTGCCTTCTCGCTTTTTCGCCCGCTACCTTTAGGTTTTTCGCCTTGGGGCAACCCCGACTCAACTTGAGGAGTTTTCTGCCATCTTACCCAATCGGAATAACCGCCATTCACTTCCACGATGCCTTTGTTTGGTTCAAACACCAAGAGAGCCGAGGTGACGCGATCCAAAAACTCTCGATCGTGGGAGACCAACAAAAGTGTGCCCTGATAGTCAAGAAGGATCTCCTCAAGCAGCTCCAATGTCTCCGCATCCAAGTCGTTGGTAGGTTCATCCAGAACCAAAAGATTAGCCGGCTGAAGAAACAGCTTTGCCAAAAGCAGCCGATTGCGCTCCCCACCGGACAACAGTTTTGCCGGAATACGAATCCGGTCCGCCGGAAACAAAAAATCTTGAAGGTAGCTGTGAATATTGCGAGCGTTGCCTTGATAAACCACGGTTTCAGAACCGCCCGAGACGTTATGGGCCACCGTTTGTTCATCATCGATTTGGTCTCGCAACTGGTCCAAATACAAAATTTGCAACTGAGTGCCATGAACGATTTCACCGTGGGTCGGTTGCAGTTCACCAAGCAACAGCTTCAGAAGGGTGCTCTTACCGCTTCCGTTGGACCCAAGCAAACCGATCTTATCCCCACGCCAAATTTCCACCGAAAAGTTCTTAATTAAAGGCTCAACACTGTCCGGGTAGGAAAAGGAGACCTCTTTTGCGACCATCACCTTTTGCCCAGAAACAGACGCCTCTTGCAGCCCCATCCGTGCTTGTCCGATTTTTTCTCGTCGCTTCGCGCGCTCTTGCCGCAACTTTTTCAAGGCCTGAACACGGCCTTCATCGCGGGTGCGCCTGGCTTTGATGCCTTGGCGTATCCAGGCTTCTTCTTGCGCAAGTTTTTTATCGAACACAGCATTTTGCCGCTCCTCGGCATCCCAAGCCGCTTTGCGACGGCTCAAAAAGGTGGTGTAATCGCATTCCCAACCCATCAATTTGCCACGATCCAATTCCACAATCCGTTGGGCTAGCCTGCGCAAAAAGGCGCGGTCGTGGGTCACAAAGAGCAACGCCAAGGGTTGTTGCATCAAAAAATTCTCCAACCAAATAATCGATTCCACATCCAAATGGTTGGTGGGCTCATCGAGAAGAAGCAGGTCCGGTCGTCCAGCCAGCGCCTGAGCAAGAAGGACGCGACGTTTTAATCCGCCGGATAAGGTGTCCACTTCAGATTCCCACGGCAGATTCATGACCTCAGCAAGCTCTTCGAGGCGCGTTTCCGTTTCCCACTCTTCTTCATGCAGCTCGGGCGACACACCCTGATGCAGCAAGTCTTTGACTTTTCCGTGCAAGCCTTCCGGCACCTCTTGGCTAAGCCGGGTGCATATCATGCCCGGTGCGCGCCACACCTTTCCCGAGTTTGGGGATTCTTCGCCTGCCACCAGACGGATCAAACTACTTTTACCGGTGCCATTGCGTCCGAGCAAACAGACACGTTCACCGGCGGCGATGCTGAAATCTACCTCATCAAGAAGCGGAGCAGAGCCGTAGCTGAGTGAAACCTTTTGCAGCTGAATCAAGGACATAGCGGGCAGCATAAGACCAACCCGCGCCCTAGCGCAACCCGGAGAGCACGGTCATCATGTTTGCAAGCGTTTGCCACGTCCAAGATCTCCCAGCATTCCAGCAAAGAAGGTGAGTCCGGTGGTGATGGGATAGAGCCACGCAAAATTTACGTTGGCGCTCACTGTCACCGTGCCCGCGTCGTTGAGACTTAGTTGAATAGGAAGCCACGCTGCCCAGTCCCAGTCCTCCCAACCTAGCGCGGTGGATTCCGTCCATACCTGAAGGTTGATCAAAATCTGATACAAATCTTGACGAATGTAGATCGTAAGTAACACACTGAGCACTGCTCCCCATACCAGCCCTCTGGACGTTCCACTCTTTGCCCACAAAGCATACAAAAGAATCCCCAACATAGGACCATACGTGTAGGCGACCATGCCAAACGCCAGGTTTACCATATTAATATCGCCACGCATGGAGTTCAGGCTGATGGCAAACCCACAGAGCAAGATGCCCCATAACAGCACCAAAACTCGCGACATCCAGACAAGGCGTGTTTGACTCAAGGTTTCTGGCAGCCGGGTGAGCGACAAACTGGTTTGCGCAAGCGCCGCAAGAATCGAATCGAGACTCGAGATGGCTGCGGCAAAGGCTCCCGCCAAAATCAAGCCGGCCAGACCAGGAGGGATGTTCGTGATGATCCAAACCGGAAACACCCGGTCGTTATCCCCAGCGATAGCTTCGGCGACCTGCTCAGTTGGTGGGTTCTGCTGATAGAAAACAAAAAGTGCAGCTCCAACCATGAGCAT
>DAIRSW010000161.1:0-5668 GCA_036804205.1 Verrucomicrobiia bacterium
TTCCTGAGCCTGCCGTTGGCGTTCGCGACCCTCACGCTCGCCACGTTCCCGCTGCGCCGGTTGTTCCTGGACCTGCTGCTCGGTCTCTTGCTGAGCTTCCTGAGCCTGCCGTTGGCGTTCGCGACCCTCACGCTCGCCACGTTCCCGCTGCTCACGCTCTTCTTGAGCTTGCTGTCCACGTTGACGGCCTCGTTCACTGGGAGGTTGAGCTGCCGCTGGGGCTTCCGCTTCTCCTTGCTCGCCAAGTCCGGTCTCCGACGTCAATTCCACAGGTGGGGGAGTTGCTGACGGCGTGCTCTCACGGCGACGGCGCTCACGAATTCGTTCCAAGGTAGGTGCGTTCGTATCAACAACCGGTGCGTCGATCTCTTGGTTTGTACGACGTAGCCGAAGCCTACGGTCAACACCGGCTTCTCTTTGTCGAGTCTCTTCCAAAGCCACCGCTTCGTCGCGCGGTGCTGCCGTTGTTGCTTCTGCGCGGAGTTGATTTCTCAAGTCCTGCCGCTCACTCCGATCCATATTTGCCCAAGCATCCGCACGCCGCGCTTGACGTTCTCTTCGACTGACCCGGGGAGCCTCGTCCACCACCGGATCAACCACGGGCGCAAAGACTTCCAAATTATTACCACGCCTCCGGTTGGTCCAGTCACGCGCCTCTCCTCGCTCTCGCCGCTGCTCCACCCGAGTGATGTTTATATTCGTAATGCTGTTGTCGACGATACTGTTGATCACCGTAATGTTCGGTCCCCGATTGATGATCCGGTTGTCAACGTATGTAATGTTGGTGATGTTGGTGGTGTTCTGGTAATAGAAAGTATTCTGAGCGGGCCGATCAATCACCGTGATCAAGGCTGGCGCACCCAGGTATCGGGTTTTGCAAAAGGTGTAGAGTGATGGCCCAAGGTCATAGTCATAATCCACCCACACGCTGATCCCCACTTTTGGACGCCATGCCACTTCCGGCGGCAACGGTGCCCAACCCACATACTCTTCGCTGTAACGCCAAGACACCCAAGCTGGTCCCCATTCGTATCCGGGAATCCAAATCCATCCTAAATCCGTGGTAGAAAGCCAGCGTCCGTAATGATACGTGGCCCATCCCCATGGCTCGTAGGAAACCCACGTCCAGCCGTGCTCCGTGTGCACCCAATACCCGTCTGCGTAGGGGCGCCAGTCTGACGCCTCCACAGCAGGTCGCCAGCAGTAACCGTGCGAATCAAGGTAGACCCATTCTCCATGGACCGAAAGGGAGTCATAAAAGACATCGAAGCTTACCGCCACATCAGCTTGCAGTCGTTGCGAACTCAATGGAAGCCAGACCAGAATGAGGCACACGAGATAAAGAAAGGATCTTTTCATCAATGGTTGGACAATTTCGGACGGGCTTTATTCATTTTTACGTCCCGACCCCGCTGAGACCGAGCCCTCGCCCAGCTGTTGACGAAGCCCGGGTTGCATGCGAACAAATCAGTCACAATTTTCTCATGACACATCTCGATCGCCTCGAATCCCAAAGTATTTTTATTTTCCGAGAAGCTTATCATGCCTTTAAAAATTTGGCCATGCCTTGGTCCATGGGAAAAGATTCGAACGTTCTCATCTGGCTCGCCCTTAAAGCTTTCTGCGGACGCGTGCCATTCCCCCTGCTGCATATCGATACCACCTACGAGTTTCCTGAGATGCTCGAATTTCGTGAATGGGCCAAGACCAAGTATGACCTGAACCTCATTGTCAGGGTCAATGAGGAAGCCCGCGCCCGAGGAGTTGGCTATGAAACCCACGACCCGGTCACAGTTACTCACGAGCTGAAGACCGCTGCGCTGCAACAAGCCATGGAGGAGTTTAAGTGGGACGCATTAATCACGGGCATCCGGCGGGACGAAGACTCTACCCGCGCCAAAGAACGTTATTTTTCTCCGCGCAACGCGGAGTTTGAGTGGGACTACCGCGACCAGCCTCCCGAGTTTTGGAATCAGTTTACCACCGAGATTAAGGAGGGCGAGCATGTGCGTGTTCAACCCCTTCTAGATTGGGCTGAGATCGATATTTGGCACTACATTAAACGAGAACAAATCCCGATCCCCACTATGTATTTCGCTCGGCAAAGCGAAGATGGCAAACTTCGTCGTTATCGCTCTTTAGGTTGCTGGCCGATCACTCATCCCATTGAAAGCTCCGCAGCCACCATTGATGAGATCATCGAGGAGTTGCGAACCACCCGCACCAGCGAGCGAGCCGGTCGTGCGCAGGATCATTACGAACGTAATGCCATGCAAAAGCTTCGCGCCAAAGGTTTCATGTAGTCTCACCACGGCTCTGCCGCATGCAATCCGATCGCAAAGCCCAGTTCTACACCAGCCTTTCCCGCTGGCTCGAAGGGGGGCTTGGCTGGCTGCAGTTTCCGGCTGATTCCGCGGGCTTATCCTCCTCGGAGCGATCCGCCTTACGACGTGTCCAAAAGGCGGGTGAAGGTGTTGCTTCCTTTGCAAAAAACCAGCGTTGGCCGGAGTGGGCCATTCTTGAGGCCGGCGAACGCACTGGACGACTCACCTTGGTGCTTTCAGAGTTGGGTCTCGAACAAGAACAGAATAGCAAACGACGACGCAAGATGGTGGCTGGACTCAGTTATCCGGTTTTCCTTCTACTGCTCGGTTCGGTCTTGCTGCAACTTCCTGCCCTCGTTCAAACGTCGGATGTGCAGCAATTCATTCTGCAAACTGTAGGGCTCTGGACCATCCTGGGTCTCGCCATCGCCGCAGGCCTACTCCTCATTGGCCTGCTCTCGAAAGCCGCCACCAAGTCTGTTGCATTCGATCAGTTTTCCCGGGCCTTGCCGGGTTGGGGAGCCGTTCGACGCCTGCGCGCTCAAGAGCGATTTCTCACCTCCATGCAAGCGAACTTTGCCGCTGGCCTTTCCGTTGTCGAAGGGCTGCGCCGCTCGGCTGAAGCCACCCAAAGCGCGGTCTGGGTGCAGAGGTCTAACCACGCCGCTCAAGCCCTCCTGTCAGGCCAACCCATGCACCAAGCCATGCCGCTCTTGCCATGGCAAAAGGTGGCCGACTCTTGGCAGGTCGCAGAGTCAACCGGTCGATGGGACGAGCACTGGCATCAAGCACGAAAAGAAACGTCTTGGCGTTTGGACAACGCCCTCGATCGCCTTGCTACCTGGCTTCCCCGCTTGTTCTACCTGGCGATTGTCGGCTTTTTAATTTGGCAAATTTTCAAGTTTTGGACAGGATACCTTGATCAACTCACAAATTTTGGAGCGTTCTAACGCTTGCTTTTGCCGTAAGCCAACGTTTTGTCCCTAGCTCAGGAGTTGTATGATTTGGCTTGCCAATCTTAGTCTTGTCATCTAATTGCCCTGTAACGAAAAAATCCTCCCCGTAACGAAAAAATCCCCCCCCCCTAAACTCTGCAAGTAGCCGATTATTATGCCAATAAAAACCGAAAGTGAGTTATCAGAGAACGCGCGCACTCTTTGGCTCAAGGCCATGAGCGCTTTCGAAGTTCGTAACTACGGGTACGTGATCACCCTCATGGGGGCCGTGATCAAAGAAGAACCCATGTTTTTTGCCGGACGCCAGATGCTCCGCAAAGCAGAAATCGCTAACTCAAAAGGCAAAAAAGGGGGAGGGTTCTTTGGTCTAGACACAGGAAGTCTCAGCTTCGGTGGATCAAAACTCGGCGGAAAAGTTTCGAAGGATCCGGAAGCTGCGATGATCGCTGCGGAAAAAGTCATGGAGAGCGATCCATTTAATCTCCAGGCCAACCTCGCTCTGCGCGACGCCGCCATGGCACTTGATCTGCCTGAGCTCGCCACGTTCGCATTAGAAACTCTGGTTGAAGGACATCCTAAAGACACCAAAATCCTGCACGAACTCGGACGTCACCTTACCAACCTCGGCATGCATGAACGGGCCATTAAAGTTTACAATAGAATTGTCGACATCAATCCTAACGACCTTGAGGCGTCCAAGATGAGCAAAGACTCTTCCGCGCGCGCTTCTATCAGCAACGAAGGGTGGGACTCCAGCGAGGGCGGCGATACCGATTATCGGCGGTTGATCAAAAACAAAGACCAGGCCGCGCTTCTCGAACAACAAAATCGTGTGGTGAAGTCGGCAGACGTTATCGAACAGCAACTCGGTGAGTTGTACGGCAGGCTGGAAGAGGAACCAGAAAACGTTGACTTGGCTCGACGCATCGGAATTCTTTGCGAGCAAAAAGAAGACTTCGACTCTGCCTACACATACTACGAATACGCCTTAGGCCTCACCGGCAACACCGATGCCGGCCTAGAACGTAAAATGGCCGAGTGCCAAATCCGAGCTCTCGACACAAAAATTAAAGCGCTCTCTCTCAAGCTTCAAGACTCCGAAGATGCCGAGACACGTCAGCAACTCGACGAATTCAAAGCACAACGAGCCGAACGCCTTCTCGCCGATGCCAAAGCGCGTGTGGAACGCAACCCTACCGACCTCACCTTACGCTTCGAACTGGGCGAACTCCTCGTCGAGGCAGGCCAGTATGGTGACGCCATACCTGAGCTCCAAAAAGCGAGAACCAGCCCTAACGCCAGAGTGCGAGCCACCAAGCTTTTGGCTCAATGCTTCGAGGCACGTGGTATTCACGACATCGCCGTGAGCATGTATGAGGAGGCAGCTAAAGAGCTGCACGCCATGGACGCGACTAAAAAAGATCTTCTCTACCGCAAAGCCCTGCTCCACGAAAAAATGGGCGACCAAGGGCAATACCTCGACTCTTTGAAAAAAATTTACGAAGCCGACTACTCCTACCTTGATGTGGCGCAACGTGTTGAAGGCAACAGGACCGCCGGCTGACCGGCTCATACGCTGTCTCCGTCCGGGCACAAGCATTGCTGTTCGTCCTTTCGTAAATGCCGGACCACCGGCTCAACCTTCCGTCTAAATGGAAACTAAGTCGCCCTCCACCCTGGCTGTCGTCGGGGCTGGAGCAGTGGGTTGTTACTACGGGGCTCACTTCTCGTGGTCGGGACTCGACACCACCTTCTACGCAAGAAGCGGTCGACCGGATCTGTCGGACATCGGGTTAACCATTTGTAGTGCAGAATCTGGAACACGGGTTCTACGCCCTTTTAAACTCCATGCCTTCGAGCAAGCCAAGCCTGCCGACCTTATTTTCGTCAGCCTAAAGACCACCGCCAATCACCTGGTTCTCCCAAAAATCCTACCCCGGCTGCTGCATCCGCAGTCGCTGGTTTTTAGCCTCCAAAACGGACTTGGCCACGAAGATGAACTTCAACAATGGCTTCCGGCCGAGCGCATCGGTTCGGGACTTTGTTTTGTCTGTCTGAATCGGCTTCAGCCCAACCTCATCTCCCACCTCGGTTACGGCACCATGACCCTAGCCGAAACGGTGCCGAACTATACCCGAGCGAAGATGCTTCTTAAGCTATGGGAAAAAGCAGGCATCCCCTCGGTGATGGCACCCGACCTCACCACCGCCCGCTGGAAAAAACTCATGTGGAACATCCCGTTCAATGGCCTGGCTGTAGCTGAAGGAGGCAAAAGCGTCGATCAACTTCTGGCTAACCCGGTCACACTGAGGATCGTGCAAGCTCTCATGGAAGAGGTGCTGCTTGTCGGACGAAGCTACGGAGCTGAGCTGGAAGAGGCACTTCCAC
>DAIRSW010000162.1:0-5655 GCA_036804205.1 Verrucomicrobiia bacterium
ATGCGTCGACGCAATGCAAAATGTGATACCACCCCCATCCCGACCAAAAGGAGCAAATCGAAAGCCATTAAAATCTGCCAGGAATTGGAATGGATATTGTGCGATTTGGTTCGTGACCAAGCGGAGTTGTTCATCTGCCTCCATGGTGCAGGAAAAAGCTGCGGCGTAATCAAGTTGATAGGAAGCGTTTTCGATGAGTTGATGCATCGGATAAAAGTAGCGCATCTGCGCACACTAACAATAGGCCTTTTGCCTAAAAATTTTATTGTATAGCTGTGCGCACCGCCCGTGCAATTGCACTCTTCCCCACGGCGGTAGGAAGACGAAGTTTGGCCTTGGCCAATTGATACCTTCGCGCCTGGTTTGCCTTTTCCAAGTGCTTTTGTCCGCAAGAATTCCAACTTTCCGACCCATATCATTCGAAGATGCTACCACAGGGGGTAGGACATATGTGGACGCCCTCTCGACTTTTTTCACCTTTTTTGCATCGTTTCAGGAGCTTCACGAGCCAATCGCCAATATCGCTCTGAATGCTTTGAATACAGGCACACTGGCTTCGAACTTATTTAGCCTACTTACCCAAACGCCGCAGTTGACTCTAGCGAGAGATTCGGCGTTTCGGCACCAAAGGTGCCTGATTCCATCGCCCAGCTCAAAGGGCTCAACGGGCTCAACGGGCTCAACGGGCGGAGGAATCGCGGCCCTTCAGGCCGCAGACATTTCTCCTATCCAAAACCCAGGCCGATGACCTGGGCTTTTGAATTTCTGCACCTTCGGCACTTTCGAACTATCCAATCTTTTTAAGTCTCACCCCTCACTTTGATGTGCGCAGCGTTGATCCTACACCAGAATATCATCCCCCTCGGTGAACGCGAAACGGCTCACACATCGTCTCTACCCCCCATTCCATAACCGTCACAACGAAACTCCTCCAACTTTTGAACTGCGGCTTTTAGGATATATCTCGGAATTCGTGGAATTCGTTTGAGTTGGCCAAGAAATGCGCGTATAGCATTTGCAACGAAACATCATGCCGGTATAGCTCAGTTGGTAGAGCAGCTGATTTGTAATCAGCAGGTCGTCGGTTCGAGTCCGACTGCCGGCTCCACGCAAAAC
Organism: Verrucomicrobiia bacterium; assembly: GCA_036804205.1. Lineage (GTDB taxonomy): Bacteria > Verrucomicrobiota > Verrucomicrobiia > Chthoniobacterales > CALDSX01 > DAIRSW01. The sequence goes on from DAIRSW010000162.1 coordinate 1,117, forward strand.
TTCGTGGATCATGCTCAGTAGTCGAGCAGCTCAGTAGGCGAGCAGCTCAATGGGCTCAGCCTGCAGTCCGGTCGCTATGCTTTTTTGATTTTCCCTCATGTTAACCGTCCAGCTTCATAGGATCATCAGTGCCAGCGCGATATTGGTTTGGGCTGGAGTTTTCGCCTATTTCTTTTTGGCTGACCGGCTTCCGGCATTTCTGGCGGTCGGATTTCGACCTCTCGTTCCAGTCACCGCAGTGATCCTTTTGCTTTTGGCGATTGGGCTGCTTCTGCTGCCGAACGCCGAAATGTGTCGCGACCCGGATTGTGGCCATCGCTTGGAACGCTTTAGCCTGGGCCAGATTTTATCTTTGATCTTTTTTATCGGGCCGATCCTTGTCGCCGCAGTCAGTGCGCCGGACGGTTATAGCGCCACGACGGTGACGAATCGGCTCACTGATGCGAGTCCCAGCATGTTCCTCAGTCGATTGGGAGGTGGCGGCCAGTCCGCCTGGGACGATCATCTTCCTCTCCCCACCCCTGAAGGCTGGGCGGATGAAACCGGTGTGAGCACGGAAGATCTCCAGCAAGGCATGCTGGACGCGCAGCAACCAGACCCGAATGTTTTTTTTGATCCTCAAGGCTATTTAGAAAAAGACGAACAAGGCAACCTGGTTGTAGAAATTACAGACCTCTACATAGCGGCAGGCGACCGGCGATTAAGGCAGAACTTAGAGGCGTCGACGCTCAGAATAACGGGACAGTTTTTGCAGCAAACTACGGCGGGACGTGGCCCGGCGACCACGCCACAACCCAAGTTGGTGCGACTTTTAGTCAGCTGCTGCGCCGCCGATGCCATGCCGATTCCGGTCGATTTGCTAGGGGAAGGTGTGACCCAAAATCTTGACGATATGGATTGGGTGGAAGCTTACGGCAAACTCACCTTTGTGGAGCAAGGTGGAGAAAGGGTCCCCGCGCTTCAGGTGGAGCGGATCGAAAAAGTCCAGGCGCCACGCGAGCTTTTCCTCTACTTTTAGGCCTCCACACCAAGGTCCTCGCAAGAAGCTCTACCTCATGGAGCCGCTCTAAACCATGCAGATTTAAGGACTTGCATATTCTGAATCCTGCCTTTGGTTCGCATTGTCCTTTAACGCGATTTGGCCTGTGGCAGAGTTTTGTAAGCATCAACGTGATCATGAAAGTCGACTGAAAAAATTTTGGGGGTTCCTCATCCATCCCACCGTTTTTTTTGTCTCGGCACTGTTAATTAGTGTCTTTGTGGTGCTCACCGTCATGCACCACGATGTGGCCAAGGACAGTTTTGAAGCCATTCAAGGCTATATCGCCAAGAATTTTGGATGGTTCTATATTCTTTCGGTTGACCTGATGTTGGTGCTGGTCGGTTTTTTGCTGTTAAGTCGGCATGGTCGCATCCGGCTCGGCGGCGAAGAGGCGCGACCAGAATTTTCGGTTTGGAGCTGGTTTGCGATGCTTTTTAGTGCAGGCATGGGAATTGGCCTTCTTTTTTGGAGCGTTGCCGAGCCGATTTATCATTTCGCTCAGCCCCCAAGAAGTGGGGTTGAGCCGGAGAGCTTGGAAGCGGCGAAGGAAGCCATGCTTTTTACGTTTTATCATTGGGGACTGCATGCTTGGGCCATTTACGGAATTGTGGGCCTGGCTCTCGCGTTTTTCTGTTACAACAAAGGATTGCCTCTGACGCTGCGTTCCATTTTTCAGCCGCTGCTAGGAGCTCGCATTTATCGTTGGCCAGGTGATGTGATCGATATTTTGGCGGTGATTGCCACCTTGTTTGGTGTGGCCACCTCGCTTGGATTGGGTGCGGGGCAAGTTAGTGCAGGGCTCAACTATTTGTTCCCCAATATCCCTGACAACGATTCCACAAAGATTTTTTTGATTGCTGGCATCACCGTGGTGGCCACGATCTCGGTGGTTCTTGGCCTCAATCACGGTATTCGACGCTTAAGCGAACTGAACCTGGGGCTCGGGGCGATTTTATTAGCCTTGGTTTTTGTCTTGGGCCCCACTCTTTTTCTGCTGAATAGTTTTGTTCAAAATACCGGAAACTACCTGAGCAACTTGATTGATCTAAGTTTCTGGACCGAAGCTTATTCTCGAACCGGTTGGCAAGAAAGCTGGACCATTTTTTATTGGGGTTGGTGGATTTCCTGGTCGCCTTTTGTGGGTATGTTTATCGCCCGAATTTCTAAGGGTCGCACCATTCGTGAGTTTCTGTTGGGCGTCCTGCTGGTGCCTGCCTCGCTCACTTTCCTCTGGTTGACCGTGTTTGGTGGCACGGCCATTCATGGAGAAATCACCACCAACAGCAGTTTGGTGGAGGTGGTGATGAACCACTTGCCGGTAGCCCTTTTCGAAATGTTGTCCGAGTTCCCGTTTGGAGCGGCGATTTCTGTATTGGCGCTTTTCCTGGTGGCCACCTTTTTCGTAACCTCATCCGACTCCGGCTCCCTTGTGATTGATACCATTACCGCCGGAGGACACCCGGATCCACCAAAAGGACAGCGCGTTTTCTGGGCTGGAATGGAGGGGGTGGTGGCCGCCGTCCTTTTGACCGGAGGCGGCCTTCAAGCGCTTCAAACCGCCAGCATCACCACCGGTCTCCCCTTTGCTCTGGTGCTCCTGGTTGGCTGCTACAGCCTGCTGAAGGGCTTGCGCTCTGAGCACTGAATATATTTTTTCTGACACCACACGCAATCGCAAACTCAACATCATAATTTTATGCCAAAAACACAACTTGACCATCTGACCGATTATTCTGGCTCACGCCTTGATGAGCTTAATTCAACTTCTCAAAACTACGGAGAAAACCCCATCTCGGTACGCCGCACCGATCAATATATTGAGGAGTATATAAGCGGCTTCGTAAACAAGTGGGACGAGCTCATTGATTGGGATGCTCGAGCCGAGAGCGAAGGAACCTTTTTTATTGATGAACTGAAGCGCCGCGGCAAGACCAGGATTCTCGACGTGGCAACAGGCACTGGCTTCCACTCGGTCCGGTTGTTGGAAGCTGGTTTTGATGTGGTGAGCGCGGATGGGAGCGCCGAGATGCTGGCCAAAGCCTTCCACAACGCTCGAAAGCGTGGGCATATCTTGCAGACCATCCAAGCCGATTGGCGATGGTTGAATCGCAGTGTTCATAGTAAATTTGATGCGGTCATTTGTCTTGGCAATTCCTTTACTCATCTTTTCTCGGAGAGAGATCGTCGCAAAGCTCTGGCCGAATTTTATGCCGCGCTGCGTCATGATGGCGTCCTGATTTTGGATCAGCGCAATTATGATCGCATTTTGGACGAAGGTTTTTCAAGCAAACACACCTACTACTATTGCGGCGACAATGTGCGGGCCGAGCCCGACCATGTGGATGAAGGCTTAGCCAGATTTCGATATGAATTCCCGGATGGCTCAGAATATTTTCTGAACATGTACCCTTTGCGATGTCGCTACGTGGAAAGCCTGATGCACGAGGTTGGTTTTCAACAAATTAAAACCTACGCAGATTTCCAGGAAACCTACGCGCAAGAGGCGCCAGACTTTTTCGTTCACGTGGCCGAGAAACGCTATCCAAACGAAAAACTGGACCTCAGTAATTCGAAAGTAAGCCTATGAGTGCAGCAACCGCTGTGTCCCGCGCGGAGGCGTATTATGACAGCCCCGATGCGGATGAATTTTATTATCGGGTTTGGGGTGGTGAAGATATCCATGTTGGGATTTACGAATCGCCCGAGGAACCCATTGCCACGGCCTCACGTCGAACGGTTGAGCGCATGATTGGGAGACTGAGCGGCCTGAAAGAATCCGCTCGCATTCTCGATATCGGCAGCGGCTACGGTGGCTCCGCTCGACACATCGTCAACTCCACGCCACACACGGTGGTGTGCCTCAATCTGAGCAAGGTGCAAAATGAACGCAATCGGGCCATGAACCAAGAACAAGGCCTGAGCAAGTGCATTGAGGTGGTGGATGGCAATTTTGAAGACTTGCCATTCGAGCCATCTTCATTTGATGCGGTTTGGTCCCAGGACGCCATCTTGCATAGTGCGGACCGAATGCGGGTGATTCACCAGGTCGCCCGGATTTTACGACCGGGAGGCGATTTTGTCTTCACCGATCCTATGCAAGCGGACACGGCTGATCCCCAAAGTCTTCAGCCGGTTCTTGAGCGTATCCATCTCGATTCTCTCGGTAGCTTTGCATTCTATCGCCAAGCAGCAGCCCAGGTCGACTGGAAGGAAGTGCTTATTGAGGACCTGTCTGAGCAGCTAACCATGCATTACACTCGCGTGCGAGCCGAGCTTGAGAAACGCGACCAGGAGCTCTCAAGTTTTTGTTCTCGCGGATATCGTGAGCGCATGAAGATTGGTCTAGGGCACTGGATCGAAGCTGGTCGACGCCATGATCTTAGCTGGGGCATTTTGCATTTTCAGAAAAAAGCCGCTTCTGCTTAAATCTCAACTCGGAGTTGCTAGCACTTGCCAGAGGCAGAAATTCGTTCAGATTTATTCCCCTTGTTAAATCT
>DAIRSW010000163.1:0-5654 GCA_036804205.1 Verrucomicrobiia bacterium
AAACCTGGGCTAATGTGCTCCGGTTGCGACGCCCCAAGAAACTCAAAGCAGAATCGGGACAATCAGGTCCATAACGATTGTGCGCTCACACCCCCTTCTTATCACCCAGGAGTGGCTCGACCTTGTTTTGAAAAGCTGTTGTTCAATATGAAATGGATTGCCTGTGCCAGACTCTCACGAGGCGGTTTTCCAGGAGCAGAAATGCTTGGGAAAGTTGCTTTTCATTCCGCGAAAAAGTTCACTAGTCTTGAGCCAGTATTGGTGACCGACTGCAAAGACCACCCTCTTGCTCAGTGGGTCTTGGGCGAGGGCTACGAGGTTTGGGAACATTCAACCAGTTTTCTGCCAGCCCTTGAAAGGGTTTGTGAATCCTCGCAAAATCCGGGGCACCTACCCGACCGGGTTCTTCTTCCAGATGCCCCGGCTTCAAAGAGTAAGCTTCCCGTTGCCGCAGGATGCTTTTTGCGGTGTGATGCGCCCAATTTTTGCCAGGAGCATCATGTTAGGGATCAATTTGTTTTGGTCACCGACCTAGACGTGATGTTTCTCAGTGATCCTGTGCCTGAGCTGAGCAAAATCCGGCCGCAGTTTCTGGCTGGGGTCGGTGAAAATGATCCCACCAAAACAGACTTATTAAACACCGGAGTCCTCCTGATGAATGTCGAAAACATGAGGGCGGATTTTCAAGGGTTTTCCTCGTTTGTTCATGAAAATATGAACCGTTTATTTGACGGTCTTTTAGAGCAACGAGCCTACCAAGAATATTACGTTAACCGAATCGAGCTTCTTCCGCCCGGGATGAACTGGCGTCCCTACTGGAACCCACAAGGCGACACCCCGATTATTCATCTGCATGGCCCCAAACCCTTTGACCGAGATGCTTTATACAGGGGCAAACTTCCAGCACTGTCACACCTGAATGGAGGGCAGTTCGAGTTGATTGCTGAAAGATGGTTCGACCTCCTGGCGGAGGTCAGTCAAGATTCTCCCCGGCTTAGCAGGGATGCAAGCCTCTACCGCCTGGGTCTGGTCCACGCCCAAGCCAATCATGGTCGATTTAAAGATGCAGATATGGAGTTGTTCGAGAGCTTCAAACGACGCGGTCGACGCATTGACTCGCTCCAAGCAAAAGTTGAGAATCTTTTAGAGCGGCTTCGGAGAAAAGATGAAGAGATTGAGAGATTACGCGTCTCTCGCAATCCCTTCAGGCGTGCCTTTCATTGGATGCGGAGAAAAACACCCTAGGGAACGGCATAATAGATAGTAGACTCCATTACTCCTTGCGTTTGCCTAAAACTTGATCCAATCTCCCCTCACACTATGAACGAACGCTTTTCGCGTCAGATTTTTTGTCCCTCGGATTTTTCACCAACGGAAAAACGTCGAGCCATGACCCCTACCACAGTCAAACGTTGGCTTGAGCTGGGGTGCACGGTTCAAATCCCCATGGACTATGGAACTCAGATCGGCTTCGACGACAATGATTACGCCGCAGCCGGTGCGGTGTTGGCTGCGGATCCAGGCCTGGCCATGGCGCAAGCTGATATTTTGCTTCGTGTCAAAACCACCGCAGCTCAACTAGCCGAAACGAAACTCGGTGCCTGGCATCTAAGTTTTCTCGATCCGGTGAACGAACAAAATATGTTGCAGCAGCTGAATCAGCGAGCGCTTTCCGTATTTAGCTTGGAAATGATGCCGCGCACCACTTTGGCACAGTCTATGGATGCGCTGAGTTCGCAGGCTAATTTAGCCGGCTACGCCGCGGTGCTCGCTGCAGCGGAACGATCCTCCAAGGTGCTGCCCATGATGACCACTCCCGCCGGCTCGATCTCGCCGGCGCGAGTCTTAGTCCTCGGAGCGGGTGTGGCCGGCTTGCAAGCCATTGCCACAGCCAAGAGACTAGGAGCGCGAGTGGAAGCCTATGACACCCGCCCGGCTGTTGCGGAACAGGTTCGATCTCTCGGAGCACGTTTCGTGGAACTTGACATCGGCGAGACCGAAGAATCTCAACAAGGATACGCACAAGCTTTGACCGAAGAGCAACTTCGCCGACAGCAGGAGCAGTTGAGCAAACTCTGTTCCCTCATGGATATCATTGTATGCACCGCGAAAGTTTTTGGCAAAAAAGCCCCTATCCTGCTGACGGCGGAAACGGTTGCTCAGCTCAAGCGTGGGTGCGTGGTGGCCGATCTTGCCATTGAATCCGGTGGCAACGTGGAAGGCGTGGTGGCCGGCCAGGAAGTGATCACCCCCAACGGCGCGATTCTTCTTGGCGAGACACAGTATGAAAACCATGTGGCTCGCGACGCCAGCGAGGTTTTGGCGTCAAACTTTTTGGCGCTGGCCAAATACATTTGGGAACGACATCAAGGAGAATTGCAGTTGGATGATCCAATCATTAAAGGCGCTTTGGTAGCGCACCAAGAAAAAATTCTATTTCAACGAGGAAACTGAGCATGGGTTTAGAAGGTCTATTATTAATTTTTGTGGTCACTGCATTTCTGGGGTTGGAACTGATATCTCGAGTTCCTTCACAGTTGCACACGCCACTGATGTCGGGGTCTAACGCCATCTCCGGAATCACGGTGGTGGGAGCCATCTTGGCCGCCGGCAGCGGTTCCGGCTTGTTAACCACCGTTCTAGGGTTCGTAGCTTTGGTGCTGGCTACCATCAATGTGGTGGGTGGCTACTTGGTCACCGATCGCATGCTGGGAATGTTTGGGGGCAAGAAGAAGCAATAACTTTTATGGCAGGTATATTTTATAGCGTCGCGGCGGTGTGCTTTATCGTCGGACTAAAAATGTTGTCGCGACCGGAACGTGCTCGCCTTGGAAATGCACTATCAGCGTTTGGCATGCTTTTGGCCATAGTGGTCACGCTACTGGACCAGGACGTCTTGAATCCAACTTTGGTGATCATCGGGGTTATCCTGGGCGGAGCCATTGGTGCGATCGCGGCTTTTCGTGTGGCGATGACCGCTATGCCCGAGATGGTAGCCTTGCTCAACGGCTTTGGAGGCGGCGCGAGCTTGCTGGTGGCTAATGCGGAGCTGATAAGGAGCGAGGAGATCGGTTCGGGACTCGCTTTAACAGCTTTTTTAGCGATTGCCATTGGCGGCGTGGCCTTAACCGGAAGCGGGGTGGCCTACCTCAAGCTGGCTGAGAAACTGCCCGGTCGTCCCATCGCTTTGCCTGGTGGAAAGGTCCTTAATATTGGACTGATCGCCATCACCTTGCTTGCGGGCGTCGCATTTGTGGTATGGCCGAGTGTCTGGTGGTTACCCTTGATCCTGATCCTTGTATTGGTGTTAGGCATCGCTGGAGTGCTGCCCATTGGCGGGGGAGACATGCCCGTGATCATTGCTCTGTTAAATAGCCTCTCCGGCTTGGCGGCTGCGGCGACCGGTTTTGTTCTCGAGAACAGCATGCTGGTGGTGGCCGGCTGTTTAGTCGGAGCCAGCGGGCTCATTTTAACCATCATTATGTGCAAAGCCATGAACCGGTCACTTTTGAATGTGGTGGCCGGCGGCTTTGGTGGCACCCCAAGTGGTGGAGAGGCTGTGGAAGGCGAAATGCGGGCGGCCAGCGTGAATGATGCGTTTTATGTGTTGGAAGCGGCCGAGTCGATCGTCATTATTCCCGGCTACGGAATGGCTGTGGCTCAAGCTCAGCACGCTGTCAAGGATTTGATGAATCTCCTAGAAAAGGATGGGCGCGAGGTCAAGTTTGCGATCCATCCCGTGGCCGGTAGGATGCCAGGTCACATGAACGTACTTTTGGCCGAGGCCGATGTGCCTTATGAAAAATTGTGTGAAATGGATGAGATGAATGCCATCATGAGCACCGTGGACGTGGCTTTGGTCATTGGAGCCAATGACGTGGTGAATCCGGCTGCTCTGGAAGACTCCAGTAGTCCCATCTACGGCATGCCCATCATTCGTGCCGACCAAGCCCGCTCGGTATTTGCCCTAAAGCGTGGGCAAGGGCGCGGCTTTTCAGGCTTGGAAAATCGACTTTTTTATCGACCCAATGTTCGCATGCTTTATGGCGACGCCAAAGCCACATTGACCGCTTTAGCCGGCGAATTCAAATCGAGCAATTGATCCTCAATGCCGCAGTTTGCAATCCCGCAAAACCCGGAGGGTCAAACCCGGGAGGGCGAAGCTCCGACTGAGCCAATTCCCCCGGATCCGTTGCGCTGGACTCTTGAACAAGAAACCTCTGGCCCGCAACGCCACTTCGCCGCGAGTCAAAGTGCCGTAACTACAGCATCAACTCCCGGCAGACGCCTGCGATCCTACAATAGCATTTTTTCACACCACAACTTTTGGCAATCGGTCTACAGCTCTTCCAAATGCAAATCGTGGCAGGCCAGGATGAACTCTGAGGCTGACCAGGCTTGAAAAGCTTTACCCATCGGCCGCCCTGTTTTTCCATGAGCCCACTCATTGAACTCCCATTCTGTAAAGACTCCGGCGTGGTTGAGGCGGGCGAGTTTAAGGAGTTCTTGGAAGGCAATATCACGGTATCCAAGCCGGTGAATAAATCGCACCCACTGGCCCCCAACGAAAGGCCAGATGCCTCCGTTGTGATAGTGATTGCTTAGATTTAGCAAATTCACCGTGTAGTAGCTTCTCCAGTCCGGGTCGCCTGGCGTGACCACAGGATATAAATTTGCCACCGGAAAGGGGTCATGAATTCCAACACCCCACATAAAGCGGAAAGCGATTCGTGCCCGGTCGATGTCGAGCACATTGTACAAAAAGGCCAGGATGTTGCCGTAGACATCACATCGCCAGTTGTAATCAAAGGGCGTCACCTGTGCCAGAAGATAGCAGGTGTCTCCCATGGTAAATTGGCGTTCCGCGAAACCATTTTTGCGCTCTAGAGCAGTGCTCGGCCAGAATTTTTCTAAAATGGCGCCTTTAATGGTTTGAGACCAGCGCAGATAATCTGCCGCGCGATCAAATGTGCCAAGAAATTCCAACAAGCGCCCGAAACATACATTGGTGCGATACCACAAGACCTCGTCGATCAGCACATTATAACTTCTTCCAAAAAGATCGGTCCAATCTCCGGCCTCGGGAATTTCCAAAAGCGCGTCGTTGTTGCTATCGTGGGCGCTGAGCCAATCCATGGATTTCTGCAACATGCCCAAATACTGCCGCAGAAACTTAATGTCACCGGTCCGGCGGACATATTCATAAAAGGCGATGATCACCCACATGCCCGAGTCAATCGAGCAAATTCCGCCCACCCCGGAGTAGTCCGGGATGCCGGTATCAATATTGACGTTGGAAGGAATCTGGCCGGTCGGACTCACATGACTCAGCAAGGTTTCTAGGGTTTGCTTTTGGCATTGCTTAAAGTCGTCGTGCGGCAAACTCAGCGATCCAATGAGGGCAATGGATCCATCGCGCGACCACACACTGCGGTAGTTGGCGTCTGTCCCACGCACTTCGTTATCCTCCAAGGAACAGGCTGAAAAACCCATCGGAGTAATGTTTTTTCGCAGGGCAATAATGGCCCGATCATACGCGGTGCGCAGCAAATCAATATCTTCGTTGGAAAGATTGCCCACACCTTCTTCCTTAAAGATTTGGGCAATGGCCGGCTCCAACTGTAGTTGGTTGGTTTCTTCCGCGCTAAGCTCGG
>DAIRSW010000164.1:0-5611 GCA_036804205.1 Verrucomicrobiia bacterium
CCAACGGTCCTCCATGCAAAGCAGGAATGGGCTTGAAGAGTCGACGCCAAAAAGCTTGGATCATGAGCGAAACTTAGTTGTGAGTATTTGGGGGCCAACTTAAATCAAAACCCTAGCCTGCCATAGTCGCTCACTTTCCCCTGTCTTGCAACTCTGGGCTCATTCCTCAGAGCGCGCTCTACAAAAAACGGTGCGCGACACTCTTGCGTCCTGCACATGAGCGCTTACCATCAAGCGGTGAAGAGCTCTTCGGCATCATCCGGGTCTGCAACGCCCGGAATTATTATGAGCATCGCGATCGCTTTGCCTTTGGGATTTTAGGCATAGATACATTTCCGTGGCGATGCGGGTGCTACAGCCTCTGCGGCTTTTCAAACAGCCATCGTTAGCACCTGCCAATCTTGCGGGATGCGGTTATCCTTTCATTCACCATTAGCGCAGGGATTGGGATCGCTTTCGGCTTTTTTCCCGCCTGGAAAGCTTCACGGCTTGATCCAATCGACGCGCTCCGCCATGAATGAGCTACAATTACTGAAGAGCAACCGCTGCGTCAATCATTTGCTGTAGCAGCTGCACTTGATTGTTCCCCGCAAAATCGGCCGTGAGCTTAGCCCCTAGCTCTTGCAAAAGTGCCAAGTCCACCAACTGGCCGGAGGGTGAATCCCGCAAGTGCTCAGCAAACAGTGTTGCCACCACCGCGAGCCGATGTGCCGCTGAGGCATTGGTAAGCTGCGGGGCTTCTGCTTGGTAAGGAATCACCCAACGCCGCTCCACCACGGCCTGGGTGGCAACATCAAAAAACCGAATGGAAAACTCGCCAATTTCACCCTGGCCTTCCTCTAGCAGTTCCACCTGATAAACCGCGCTCCCCTGCTCCGCGGCGGCTAGTTCGGCTGCGTCAACTGTGTCATCACGAAAATCTTCCTCCTGCAAGCGATGCTGATCAAAACCGAGCAGTCCCCATTGCTTGACGCGAGCCGGATTAAAGCGCACCTGAACTTTCACATCGCGTGCAGCGGGCCGAAGTGCTCCTCCGATCCGGGTTGCAAACGACTCAGCTGAGGCTTTGGAGCCGTCTGCAAGTAAAAAGTATCGTCCGTCCCCACGGCGAGCCAGCTCCTGAAGAACCGCATCTCCTAAGTCTCTCGCCCCGACCGCCACCACATCCATAGCGACGCCCTGCTGCCGAAGTGCGGAGACTTTTTCTCCCAACTCCATTGGCACCTGATTTCCCAAGTTAGCAATCCCATCGGTGATCAAAATGACGCGCGCCTGAAAACCATCGCGACGTCGTGGCAAAACAATCTCGCTCAAGCTTTCCAGAGCGGCCTCGAGATTGGTTCCACTTTCGCCATGCACAGCTTGCGCTTGCAATAAGGGCACCTGCGCGAGCTCGGTGGCTTTGCCTTCAAAAACCAAGCGGGTCTCCCGGTCAAACGTAATTAGGGTTACATCATCCGTTTCATTGAGTGTCTCGGTTAACGCTGCCAAAGCGGCTCGTGTTCCCTCGAACCTGTCCCTCCGCTCCATGGAGCCGGACTTATCCAACAGTACGAACAGCTGCAGGTTTTCCTGATCAGCTCGGCCTTCAGCGGCCGTGCGCACGGAGAACCTCAGCGTCCGGCTTTGCGGCCAGAAAGCGTGCATGGCTTGATCCTGCGCTAAGCTCACCGCTTGACCTTGAGCCGGGCTTGGGTCGCCATAGTCAAATGCGGCGGTAAATTCTTCCGGACGCACCAGCTCTGCGTCGGGCCAACGCCGTTCGCTGAGCAAGGCACTTGAGGTCAAGCGGAAAGAAACGTCCGACACATAAAGCGAAAAGGTTGACACCGCTGAGTCTTGGGCAGTTTTCTCGAAAAAATGGAGGCTTTGCGACCCGGACACCGGCTTTTCCAGGACACTACCACCCAGGGCCAGGCCTCTGTCGGAGGCGAGCAAAGAAAACTGGCGCAAAGCATCCTCATTTTCTTCGAGCACCTCGCCCTGGGGGGCTGAAATACCATAGGCAAAGACCTCGCCCCGCCCCTCCATAACCATAGAGCCAGGAGCGCTCTCGCGGTTAGCTTCAGTGACGATATCACTCGGTGCCTCGTCGCTGAAGGACCGGCGACGAACATCCGACGATGCTGCTCCGGAGGCTCCTTCACCTCCGACAAACTCGGAGCGACGGAGGGACTCTTGCCTGCGAGGTTCAGCGGGTGCAGAAGAAGGCATCGGGGCCATAGGAGCTGGCGGCGGCGTAGCCATCGGCCTGGCTTGTGGCGGAGACATCTGCTGAATACTCTGCTCTTGCGGCGTCTGGCCGCGCCAGGGAACGTCCGCTCGCTGTGCCGACTCTAGGGACTGGGGCATAGCCTCAGACAATTCAGAGACCTCGGCATCAAGAACCTCGTTCGGGATCGGAGCCCCATAGTTAACCCAGCCGTCCGCCGCCGGCTGAGCTTGAGTTTCCATGGGAGCCTCGTGGCGGAACAAGGGCACGACTAAACTGAAAAAGACAACAGCAACTCCGGTCAGTAAACCGGAGGGCAACGCCAGCCGAGTCCACCAGTGCCGTTGTTTCCGAGCAGGCTGAATCTTTCCGGCGCGCGGCCCCTTCCCAGGATTAATCCCGAGGTTTCTGGCCAATTCAGCTCGGCGAGCCGGGCTCAGCCGCATCGGCTCTGCTTCTGGTTCGAAACTTTCCCTGGCCAAACGATCGGCCCAGGCCAACTCACGGCGTAGTTCACCCAATTCCGGATGCTCTATTTCCAATCGCTCAAGCTCGGCCGCTTCGAATGGTGAAGCTTCTCCGGCCACCCAGGCTGCCACTCGCGCTTCTAAAGACTCTGTCATTTCATCACTCATGTTGATCTTCTTACCCTCTCGCACTGTTGACTCCATGGGCGCGTAGACCCTCGCCTAAGCTTTTCAAAATGTGGTGGAGCCGATATCCGACATTACTGACGCTGAGCCCAGTTCTCTGACTTATCTCTGCGTAGCCCAAGCCATGTTGGTATTTGAGCAAGACCACTTCTTGATCGCGCCTTGATAACTCGCCAATCAGCTCCCGTAGCAGGCCACAAGCTTCCCACCGGGCCAGGGTATCGGGCGCGCCCAAATCGGTCGACACCGTCTCGTCCTCGGGCAACTCGGTTTCCCGCTTTTTGCCTCGTAGTTCGTTAAGAATCAAATTTCGCACGCACCGATAGAGCCAAGGTCGTGGACGCTCCACCGTGGCCCAGTGTTTGTGCAAACGCAGAAAAGCTTCCTGAACCGCCTCCTCTGCCGTCGCAAAACAACGGCACATGCTCATCGCATAACGTAGTAAGGGACTCTCCTCACTTGCAAACACATCCTGGAGACTCAGAGAAGCTGTGGAAGAATCCGGTGCAGATGCGGGTGGGGGCGATTGCATAAGAGTCGTTTGAAACACAGGACACAGAAAGGTTTTCTACTATGACCCAACCCGCGAGCATTTCTTAGAAAAAAATTGCCGCATCAAATTGGGCTGCCCCGCTCGGTCAACCAGACGACACTGTCTCAGGATTCTGGAAGTGGCCTGATCAATGCTGCTTTGAGCGCCTCCACTCCTGAGATCGGCAGACCGCAGCTTTGGTTTTGACAAAGAAAGGCCTGACCTTCTTCTGGAGCATCCGCGCTATTTAGCCATGGGAAAACCTCCTCGGGCATCTCAAGATTGACAATCAATAGATCCGGTCGGTAGACACTGTGGGCCGCTTGCAGCAGGGCCTTGCGGTGGGATGCCTTGCCGCGCAGCACTAGTAGCCCCAGACCTTCTTGGTAGTCACGATCCACACAGAGCATCATCGGCAAGGCCCATGGGCTTTGCTCCATGCGTGGTGTGGCCCATTTCAATAACCGGGTCACTTTGTCGGAGGCATCCATGTTTCCCAAGGCCAAAGACGACCATTTCAGCCAGGCCATGGCCGCCAGGCTGCTTGCCGCCGGCTCCGCCCCATCGTAATCTTCCTTCATTCTTAGCAGCAAATCCTCGGCACCCGCGCGGGTGTTAAAGTAACCACCCTCCTCCGTGTCCCAAAAAAGTTCATCCATGGTGGATTGAAGTTCTTTAGCCCAAGCCAACCACTTTTGCTGCCCGTTTATTGCCCAGAGCTCCAGCAGACCCCAGATCAGCCCGGCATAGTCTTCTGCGAAACCCTCCACCCCCGTTTTTCCGTCGCACCAGCTACGGATCAGTCGTCCGTTTTTCCAGCACGCCTGGAAGAGAAATTCTGCACTGCCTTCTGCCGCCTCCCGCAAGTCACTGCGCCCGGTCGCTGCGGCGAGGCGACTTAGGCCAATCAGCATGATGCCGTTCCAAGCGGTAACCACTTTATCATCCCGATGAGGTCGAGGCCGCTGCGCACGCACCGCTTTAAGCTTCGCTAAGGCCGGATGGAATTCATCGCTAAGAGCTTCGATCGCACGACCCGGCGCGTTGCGACGCAGCACATTCATCTTCACCATTTCTTGGTGGGGATCTTTGTGCACCGCCAGATTGCCCTCAGGTCGACAATCAAATTCTTGCACAAAGACATCGTGATCCTCAAGATGTTGGGTCAACTCTTGAAATGGCCACACGTAAAAGGCTCCCTCGCGTTTGGGGCCTTCCGGGTTTTCTGGAGGAGGGCTGTCCGCGTCTTCCGCGGAGGCAAACCCGCCTTCCGGTAGCTGCAAATATTCCATCACATAAGCCGCCACATTTTCGGCAGTATGCAAAAGTTCTGTGTTCCCGGTCAACTGCCATGCGTCGAGATAGATCCCAAGCAGCTGGGCTTGGTCGTAGAGCATTTTTTCAAAGTGCGGCACATGCCACTCTTCATCAACCGAATACCGGTGAAACCCGCCTCCGACATGGTCAAAAATGCCGCCTCGCCGCATCATTTGGAGAGTGTGGCTGAGCATCTTTTCCGCTTCTTCTCGGTGCGGAGAAGGCGACCCGGCCACTCGTGCCAGCCAGGAGAGTGGTGTCACTCGTGGGAATTTTGGGGCGTTCCCAAAACCGCCCCACTCGCCATCGAACGATTGACGCAATTGTTGAAAAAGCATGACATGCGGCGAGGCACCCTGAGAAGGTTCGCTGACTTGCGGTTTAGCAAAGGCATCGTGCAAAGCTTGCGCCATTTCCTCGGAACGCTCAACGACTCGGGGCCGCTCTTCTTCCCAGAGCGCAATGATTTTTTGTAGGACAGTGCGAAATCCCGGTCGCCCGTGTCGATCCTCGGGTGGAAAATAGGTGCCGGCGTAAATGGGTTTGAGGTCAGGGGTCAACCAGACACTCATAGGCCAGCCCCCACCGCCGGTGCTGGCTTGAAGATACTGCATGTAGATGCGATCAATGTCCGGACGTTCTTCCCGGTCAACTTTGATGCTGATAAAGTGAGGGTTGAGAAGCTCCGCGATGTTATCGTCTTCAAAAGATTCCTTTTCCATCACATGACACCAGTGGCATGTGGAATAGCCGACCGAGAGAAAGATGGGCTTTTGCTCTTCACGAGCCTGCTGGAGTGATACCTCATTCCAAGGCTGCCAATCGACAGGATTCCAAGCGTGTTGGAGCAGGTAGGGCGATGACGTGTGTTGAAGCAGATTAGGCGTGGGACGAGAC
>DAIRSW010000165.1:0-5581 GCA_036804205.1 Verrucomicrobiia bacterium
GCGATCGCTGCAAATCAAAAATCAAAGTTCACCAATCATCATTCGTCAATCCAGTGCTTCTCACCTGGTTGAGGGCAGATGACCTTACAGTCCGGCAGCGTTTCCCTGGCGTTGTTGGCAAACCACGCCACTGCCGCCGGATCTCCGTGCACCAAAATCAGCTGTTTGGGAGATACCTCATTAATAAAGGCGAGCAAATCTTCCCGGCTGGCATGCGCACTGAAGTTGAAGCTTTCTACCCGACTTGCGATCTCACGTTCGGCGCCCTTTTCTGTAAACGACACCCGTCCGCCTTGCCCCGCCGCCTTGATCTTTCCGCCGGTGCTATCCGGGTCGGCGTAGCCCACAAAAAAGATCCCGTTCTTAGGGTCATCACACATGCGCTGGGCAAAAACATGCGACAAAGTGTTTTCCGTCATCATCCCGCTCGAGAGTAAATACAAACGACCCGAACGAATCGGTGCCGATCCAATATCTTTACCATTCAGCGCAAAAGGTCGCACCTCGGGCAACAGCTTAAGGCCTTGATGCCGCCGCGGACTTTTTGACGCCAGCCCATCCAAAATCTCACTAATCTTTGTGCTCAACCCGCCGATATAAACCGGGTATTCACGAATCCGCCCTTGCTTCCGGGCCTCATAAATCATCCCCAAAACTTCCTGGGTTTTCCCTAAGGCAAAAACCGGAATGAGCACACACCCACCTGCTTCGAATACCTCATCAATCGCCGTTAGCAAGCGTTCGATCTCACGCGCCCGCGTCCACTCAGGATCAGTAGGAGTATCCCCTCGGGTACACTCAATGATCAAAGTATCAATATCCTTGGTGGGCAGTTCGGCTTTGCGCGCAATATTTTGGTTCAGCGTATTCACATCCCCGGTATAAAGAATGCGCCGGCCCCGATGGGTGACCAACAAAGCGGTGGCTCCCACAATGTGGCCGGCTTCGAAAAGTTCGAGTGTGGTTTCATCCGTCCCACTGGCCCGCTCCCCGTCCAGAGTAAACGGCTTTCGCAACGGCCGGACCTCCCATTCCGCAGTCATCCGCTCTGCTTGACGATGGGTGAACAATGGGTAATCGCGAATCCCCAACTCTTCACGCTGCCGCGACATCACATTGACTGAGTTATGCAGCATGGCCGAGCCCACCTCGGCGGTGGTTTCGCTCATGAACACAAAAGCTTCCGGGTGTTGACTTTGGACCACTGGGATACAGCCCAAGTGATCCAGATGCGGGTGCGATAGGTAAATGCCATCCACGTGACAAGCCGCGATCTTTTCAAGCAGGGGAGTGCTATCCATGCCCTCGCTTTTGGGATCCATCCCGGCATCCAGCACCAGGCTACGTTCATCGAGTTCTAAAAAATAACAGTTCGATCCAATTCCTTGACTCCGAGTCAAATGCGTAAAGCAAATCATGTGCCGTAAGCATCACCGCGCCCAGCCCAGAGATCAACCGCTTTTCCTTCCCCGCCACGGTGGCATGTTAGAGTCCCTCCGTGAGGCGGCCAATCTTGAGCGAGCGACTTGGGGTGCGGGCTACAAAAAAAGCGTGGTGTGCAGATTGTGCAAACCACGCTTTGATGTCCGTTAAGGACGGATTTTTTCGAAGGCAAGCCTTCTGAGTATTTTGAAAACCTCTGAGTATCCTTAAACCAAAGAGGAATAGGAGTAGGTTTTAAGTCCTTCGTTGTGAAGGACGCGCATGACTTGACGCTTTGGATTGCTGTGAGCTGATTTAAATTGCTCAACGATCTGGGCAACAGGGAGACCGGGCGTCCGGGCGTTGCCTTGAAATAAGCGGATGATGCTCGCTTGATCTTTTTTGCTCAGGTCGACGGCATAAATGACTTTTTTGCCTTCTTTACCTATCTGCGCCTTAGTTTGGCGAGTAGTGGCGGGAGCTTTGGGAGCCGCTTTAGCTTTTGGCTTGGCTGGGGCTTTAGCGGCTGGTTTGGTTGGTTTTTTGGCTTTTTTCATAACAAGTTGAGGCTCATGTATAACCGGCTTTTTCTTTTTTGTCACGAGAAAGTTGCATATCTAGTCAAAAATAAGGCACTTAGGTGATTACCGGACGTCCGAAAAAGCCCCGTTCGACCGATAAAAGGCAATTTTGGATCCAGAAGTCCTCAAACTGCATACATTTCATGCAAGTCTCGCTGTATTTCATGCAATCGCCGGTAAACTCCGTCGGGCTGGGCCAAAAGCTCCGCATGACTGCCTTGCTCGACCAGGCGGCCTTCTTTAAATACCAGAAGTCGGGTTGCTCGGGTGAGAGTAGATAGGCGGTGAGCAATTGCAAAAGTGGTGCGCCCTTGCACCAACCGGTCGAGTGCTTCTTGAATTTTCTTCTCGGTCTCCGTATCGACGCTACTGGTCGCCTCATCAAGAATGAGAAGCCTCGGGTTGTGGATGATGGCTCGGGCAATTGAGATCCTTTGCCGTTCACCACCGGAAAGGGTGTGTCCGCGCTCGCCTACTGTGGTGTCATAGCCATGGGGGAGGCGGGTAATGAATTCATGCGCATTGGCAGCTCGCGTCGCCGCGATCACCTCTTCCAAGGCTGCATCTCGGCGTCCGTAGCGGATGTTGCTGAGGATGGTGCCGTGAAAAAGATAAGGGTCTTGAAGCACCATTCCAATTTGTTGTCGGTAGTGGCCGACATCCAGTGATTCAATGGGATGACCGTCCACCAAGATGCGCCCGCCAGTGACATCGTAGAAACGGGCGATCAGGTTGATCACGGTGCTCTTGCCAGCTCCGCTTGGACCGACAATGCCAATCATTTCCCCGGGCTGCACGTCAAAGCTAATCCCTTTGAGAATAAGTCGCACCGGATCGTAGCCGAAGGTAACTTTCTCAAAGGTGATGCGTCCCTCAACACGGTCGAGCACCACGGGTTGTTCTTTTTCGACCATGGAAGGTTCGGTATCAAGAACTTCAAAGATCCGGTGTGCCGAGCTTAAGGACCGGTTCAGCATACGGGTCATTTGACCAAACACCTCAATCGGCTGGAAAAACATGCCCATATACAGGAGGAACGCGACAAACGTTCCGGTGGTAAGTTCTGGCATCCATTCTGGGCCACCGTGCAGCAGCCGAGGGAGCGCCACTACCCAGATGACTATGGTCATCAAATGCACTGCTAACATCAAGAGCGGCCAAAATCGGGTCCATATTTCGTGGATGCCAAAAAACTCATTGGTCACAGTGTTATTGCGCTGATTGAAACGTTTTTTCTCGTAGTTTTCTTGGTGGAACGCTTTGACTACGCGGATGCCTGGAATGGTGTCCGACAACACATCGGTCATGTTGGACCACTTGCGCCATGCGCGAATGAAGAGCCTCTGCATGGAGCGGCCATTCTGAACCAAGGCCCAAAGTAACAAGGGAACTGGAAGGGTCATCATGAGGCCCAGGGGCCAATCTAAGGCAATCAAAACAGCCCCCAAACCAATCAGCATCACCGCTGAGAGCGATACTTCGACCACCCCGAACGCGATGAAATCCCAAATGCGATCGGTATCCGAAGAAACCCGGCTCATAATGCTCCCGGTCTGTTTGCTTGAGAAAAACGAGACGCTGAGGCGATGAAGATGGGCGTAGAGGTCGGTTCGTAAGTCTCGTGCCACATGTTCCCCCAGCACGGCCATCCATCGGAGTCGAATCCAGCCGAACAACTCGCGCAGCACATACACCGCAGAGATGCCGAGGATGGCCACGAGGGAAAGCTGTCCTGCTTTCTCTGCGGTTAGTTGGCCTCCTTCGAATGGCCGAATAACGTGATCAAGCACATAACCGGTCAGGTAAGGAGGAGCCAAGCTCACCAAAGTCATGAGAAGAGCGCCCATACTCCCGAAGACTAATTGCCGTTGGTATGGGCGAAGGTAGGAAAGTAGACGCCAGACCACCGCCATCTGGTTTGCTGCGACCAAAGCTTGAGCCTCCCGGATGGGTTCAGCTACCGCGTCTTGGTAAAGCTGATCGGCGCTGTGCTCAGGCATAGGCGGAGGATCCTGCTCCAGTTGCTGGCGAAGAACGAACACAATCGCTCCCGCTGCCTGCCTTTGCCTCTGAGAGTAACGAACCACGAGAAGCGGCACGTTATTCTGGTCAAGGATAAGAACTTCGGTGGCGCTGAGTGAAGGATTTTCCACGACCCGTTTGATTCGGGAGCGGGGAACAACCTTCACCACCGGATCCTCGTTCTCGGCGCAGTGCTCCACAAAAGCCAGTGCGTCCGGGCCTAAAGCCAACCATTGACCGCTCAGCTCCATCTTGTTGTTGAGATCAATGTAAGAATACAGTTGCACGTTGGCTCCCCCCCAAGCCGTTTCAATCTTTTCGCGAAGGAAGCCAGGAATCTCCCAGGGTTGATCAGTGTATCTCTTGAGATAGGGAGAGGTGTCTTGAGTGGTGGGTGTCGAGTTCACAAAATGCTAAGGAGTTGGGATACTCTCATTTTTTTTGTGCCTTGCAAATGATCCGTCTTTGCCCTTGAAAGGGAGCCGGTTTTAGAATGCCTTATAGAACATGGAAAAAACGTTCTCGCAGGTTACCGAAGAAATTCTTGCCTCCTACGAAAAGCTGGGTGGCATGAATAATGTGGATGGAAGCAACCTGCCTTCTAAGGCGGCGGTGGCGGAGCTATGTGTGGACTTGCTGCAACTGCTTTTCCCTGGGTTTCATGATCAAGAGCCGATCCACAGCAAGGAGTTGCGACGTTTGACCCAGTATCGGGTGCAAAATATTGCCCGTCTGCTGACCGATGAAGTGACCAAGGCGCTCCGGCTGGTGCTCCCGGATTGCCCGAGTAAGCAGGCCGATGACATTGTCATGTCCTTTTTTGGTGAATTCCCCAATCTTCGCTCCACCATTCATACGGATGTGGAGGCGGCCTACGAGGGGGACCCGGCAGTCACCTTGCATGATGAGATCATTTTGGCTTACCCCTCCATTGAAACTATATCCATCCAGCGTTTGGCCCATTTTTTTCATGTGGCTTGCGTGCCGCTAGTGCCGAGAATGATGACCGAGTGGGCTCACGCGCGCACTGGGATTGACGTGCATCCGGGAGCGAGTATCGGCACACACTTTTTCATTGATCACGGAACCGGCGTTGTTATCGGAGAGACATGTGTTATTGGCAATGCGGTGAAGCTTTACCATGGAGTTACCTTGGGGGCGCGCAGCTTCAAGAAAGACGCGGAAGGGCGTTTGGTCAAAGGGGGGAAACGACATCCCGATGTGGAGGATGGGGTAATTATTTATCCTAATTCGACTATTCTCGGGGGAGACACGGTTATTGGAGAAGGCTGTACGATTGGTGGCAACGTCTTTTTGCAGCACAGCGTTCCGGCCAATACGCTGGTGATCTATGAAGAAAAGCAGCTCAAATTTATCAATAAGCTGGATAAAGAGAAGGTCGAAGCGCTCGACTTCAGTATTTGATCCTAACACGCCTGGCTCATTTCTCGACTGGGACAAGCCGACAAGCCCGGTGGCCGTAACGAGATTCCGTCGCGGTCGTGGGGAGCTCACGGCACTGGATTGACGAATGATGATTGTTGAACTTTGATTTT
>DAIRSW010000166.1:0-5490 GCA_036804205.1 Verrucomicrobiia bacterium
GCGCATTTTTGGATGGTCGGCAAGAGCTTGCACGCCCGGATATTCCAGAAGCCTGGTGACTGCGGCAGGTTTGGTGAACAAGGCCGATCCTTTGCTCAGGAGCCGATAGGTGCTTGCAGGAATGGGGTCCACGGCTTCCAAAATGATAAGTCCTATTCCCTCCTCCAAAGAATACTTGAGGCCGGCAAGTGTTGCAGCGGCTTTGCCTCCAGTCGACTCGGCTGGTTCAGGAATGCCCATCCCGCGCTGTATTGAGGCGAATTGGGCTTCTGCCATCGTTCCCAAAATACGGACTCCTATGGTGCCCGCCCAAATCACCGCAACACCCAAAGCGATCCCGATTGCCGCGCCTGAAAAACCAAAGAGCCAGTGCAGCGGGCCCTTCTGATGTTTGGTTCTTTTAAAGAGTAAGGCGGCTCCCAGCTCAATCATCAAAAAAGCCGCCAGTCCGGCGCTGAACCCTGAGAGAAGGATGACCCCAGTGGTCGGCAGCTCCGTAAACTGCTCCCACAGAGGCATGAGATACTGCCAGCCAGCCCAGGCGGCCAGCGCAGCCCCAAGTAAGGCGGCGCTTCTTAAAATCATGCGCACTCCACCCAAGCTCCACCCGGACAAAAATGCCAAAAGCAGAATGGTCCCGGCGATCACAAAAAAGAGGATTCGCAGAAAGTGGTAGTCGGGGTAGATCTCGTTCAAGCCAGAAATTTCTAAACAGCCCGACATTGTGGCAAGACTCAGCCGGAACCGCAAGCGTCAATCCGTCGACAAAGCAAAAGAGTGTCTGCGTATCAGTTAGCCCAGTTTTGCAGCAAGCCTGGCGAAGTTTTTTTAGTGGATTTTCGTCAAGTAAGAATTGACCTAGTAAGAATAAGTAACTATTTTGAATCCGAAACGAGAGTCTTTTCGTTATGTCTATCACTCCCTCACCAGAACCATTAAGCAGCAAGTCCATCTCACCGGACTTTGATGCTCGGGTCATGGCTTATTTGAAAGAGGGGTTGTCCATTCGTTTGGCCATCCATAAAGCGAGTCGCGCCGAGGTCTACCAAGATCCCACCTCGGAACTCCTCCAATATTTTGAGGACCGCAGCGTCAACAGCGACGGTGCCCAGAAAGTTGAGATGCAAAAGAAAATGACCACCCTTCTCCAGGCGCTTCCGAAAAGCATCCCAAAGAACACGGTGGCTTCACCTAAACCCAAAAAGCCCTAGCAAAAGTTCAGGCTCTCGGGTGGGCTTTGCGATAGGTCTCCTGCAAATGCGCCACGGAGACTTGAGTATAAATCTGAGTGCTGGAAAGGCTGGCGTGTCCCAGCATCAGCTGCACGCTACGAAGATCAGCGCCATGATCTAAAAGATGGGTCGCAAAGCTATGCCGCAGCCGATGCGGCGCGATGTCCGAGCTGGTGCCCACCCGCTGGGCGTGCCGACGAACAACGGAATACACGGAGCGACGGCCTAGTGGTTTCCTTTGTTTGTTTAAAAAAAGCTGGCCGCCTTCCACACCAGCCTGTGAACAATAATCTTTGAGCGCCTCAATCGCGGGGACGGTCAAGGGAATCAGACGTTGTTTGCGGCCTTTGCCGGTCACTTTGACCACCCCATGGCGATAGTCCAAGTCTTCGCATTTGAGATCGCACAGCTCTTGCAGCCGGATTCCACTCCCATAAAAAAGCTCGATAATGGCAAGATCCCGAGCCGGCGCCCAAGCAGTGGCCTGCTGCGACTTTGGACCCGCTTTGGGTGCTTGCAATAACTTTGCCATATCCTCCTCCTTCACAGGACGCGGCAGCAGCTTACGCATTTTGGGCAAAGACAGCTCTGCCACGGGCGATCCCTCCCAACCCAGGTTTTTATTCGCGAACCGATAAAAACTTCGAATAGCAGCGAACCTCAGTCGAATGCTTGAAGGGCTGAGTTTTCTTTTACTTAGCTCAGCGAGGTAAGCCCGAAAATCTTTCGCGGTAAAATCCTGCCAACGGGTGCATGGCATAAACGCCTCCGCCTCGGACAATGCATCACGATAGAGTCGCTGGGTTCGAACGGATGCGTTGCTTTGCGAGTCCAGGCTTGCCAGAAATTCTTCGACCTCCGGAGCGGCATTCTTCTGAGTCACAGCGAAAAGCGATGCGGAGTTGCCTTAGGATCCGCCCTGTGAGCCACTTCCGCTGGCGAGCTGGAGCATGTAATTCCATCGTTCTTTAGGAAACACGTCGCTACTGAATCCCAAGGATGACAACTCCTGCAAGGCACGTCGCAGCAGGCGTTCGATCTCTGCTGAATCCAGTGAATAGTTCTCTACCAATGCTTCGCCTAGCAGTTGGTCTAGTAAATTGCGTTGCTCTGGAGTCCAGCCGAGGTCTGGCGGAGTATCCACTGCATCAGTCTGCAGGCGTGAGATAGTTTGAGTCAAGGGCTCTCCTTGATATGCCGAGATGCTGACCAAAGCGTTGAGGCGCTCAAAGCTCATGTGAAAAGGCATGGTCGCGAACTGTGCAGAATGATCACGCGAAGCCGAGCAGTGAGCGGTTGGAGCGGGTGCAGATCGGGCAAGCGTGTGCCAGCTGCCATCGCTGGACCAGTAACCCGATTCGAGGTAATACTCCAGACCCGGCTCAGGCACCGGAATGAGCCAATGCGTTTCCCCTGCTTCAGCGGGTTGTTCGCTCATGGGGTGGCCTCCCAGAGTGAATAATCGCAGGTGGGGCTGCAAATGGTCTTGATTCAGTTTGATCCAATCAACATCCCAGTAACAAAAAAGAAATTTCGGATCGCGCCCAATTAAAAATAAAACATTTGTCCCATAATGGGCTGGCAAAGAGAAGTCAGCCTCCTGTCTTTCCTCGGGCAAAGCGTTCGGCAAGTGCTCGGGGTCGTCGGGTAGCAGATCGAATCCCTGGCTCGAGCCGCTCGTCTCACTTGTCCCACTTGTCCCACTTGTCCCTTGACCAATGGTCTCCTTATCGGGCGCGAGAAAAAAACGAGTTGGGTAGAAGTAAATCTCGGAGGAGTCAACAGGTTTGCGCATCGAAGTCTATCTTGCCAGATTTATGCCCTCTTGAAAAGCCAAGAATTCAACACAATGTAAACTTTTTATGATTCACCCCATTCCTTCCACAAAAAACCAGCATGCTCTGTAAACGCATTATCCCTTGCCTCGACGTCAATGCCGGTCGCGTGGTCAAAGGCACCCAATTCGTAAATCTTCGTGACGCTGGAGACCCCGTAGAATGTGCTGAGGAATACAATCGTCAGGGGGCCGATGAGCTTGTTTTTCTTGATATCACCGCTTCGTCCGACAATCGACAGACCATGGTGGATGTGGTGGAACGCACTGCCGAGCGCTGTTTCATGCCATTGACCGTCGGCGGCGGCCTACGCTCCGTTGCTGATGTGCGCCGCATGCTATTAGCCGGTGCCGACAAAATTAGCCTGAACACCTCAGCCATCAAAAATCCGGAATTAATTACCGCGGCCTCAGAAGCAAGCGGAGCCCAATGCGTGGTCGTAGCCATTGATGCGCGTCGCGACCCCGAGCGTCCCGGCTTTTGGCGGGTCTACACTCACGGCGGACGCCAAGCAACCGAGCGCGATGCCATCAGTTGGGCGCAAGAAGCCGTCCAGCGGGGCGCGGGAGAGATTCTCTTGACCAGCATGGATGCCGACGGCACCAAGGCCGGCTACGACATTCCCTTAACCGGCGCGGTCAGCGAGGCGGTCAGCGTTCCGGTCATCGCCAGTGGTGGTGCGGGCAACTTGCTTCACATGGCCGAAGTGCTTGAGCAAGGCGGAGCCGACGCCGTTTTGGCGGCGAGCATCTTTCATTTTCGTGAAGAATCTATCCACTCCGCCCGAGTCTTCCTTCGCAGCCGAGGCATCCAGGTGCGAAGCACCCCGGCTGAGTGATCATGCCTGATCCTTTAAACGCTCCATCTGCTGATCCATCCGAGCAGGAGCCGCTTCCGGCAGGCCTTTACGTTATTGGAACGCCCATCGGCAATCTGCAAGACATCACCCTCCGCGCCCTCAACGTGTTGCGACAGTGCGAGGTGGTCGCCGCTGAAGACACCCGGCATAGCTTAAAGTTATTCAACCACTTTCAAATCCAGGTGAGTCTTTTGAGTGTTCACGAACACAATGAAGCCTCCCGAGTCGGGCAATTGATGCAAAAAGTCCAGGATGGCCAAAGGATCGGATTGATCACCGACGCGGGAATGCCAGGCATCAGTGATCCGGGTTCACGCGTGGTCGGGGCTTTTCGACAAGCGGGCCTTCCCTGCTGGGTTATCCCTGGCCCCAGCGCCTTGGTGGCGGCTTTCGCGGGAGCCGGCTTGCAAGAGAGCGAATTTTATTTCGGCGGATTTTTACCCAACCGCTCGGGACGCCGAGAGCGGGCACTTTTGGAAGCCGGCCAGCGGGCGGCCCCAAGCATTTTTTACGAGTCACCGCAAAGAATTCAAGGCACGCTTGAAGCCGTGGCTGCTTTGCTACCGGAAATCCATTGTGTGTTGTGCAAAGAACTCACCAAATGGCACGAAACCGTGCTTCGCGGCACGGCCTCCCAAATTTTGGAAGTAATGACCCCGGAACAATTCCGTGGGGAAATGGTAATCATCCTCGGCGGCACCCCGTTTCCGGTATCAGCGCGGGAGACCTCATAGCAGCCAAACGCAGCGCTCGTTCTACAAGCGAGAGCGGGGGAAGACGCATAGTTGACGTTCTGGAGTCCGTGCGGTCTGAAGGAACGCCGTAGGGTTGGCATCAGTCCCAAACATAGCGTTCATCATATTCAATCTCATATTTTGTGAGAAAGTCGCGGTATTCGTCCTGGAAGGTGCGGGTGCGGTGGTGCTCCTCTTGGGTATCAATGTAGTCGATCAAGGCGTCTTTCTGGCTCATCCCTACGGAGAAAGCCCCGTATCCTTGTTGCCAGGCAAAGACACCAAGCGAGTCCAGTGTTGTCTTCACCCATTTGCTGGATGAAGTTTTAAGCTCTTTCACCAGATCCGCGATGGATAAGGTGCGGGAAAGCCGCACTGCCAAGTGGACATGATCCGCTACGCCACCGACCCGGTAGGCTTCACAATCGCATTGACGCACCGCCCCGGCGAGAAACGCGAAGGTCTTCTCACGAATACCGGATGCCAGCCACGGCCGGCGGTCTTTCGTGCTCCAGATCAGATGGATGAGAATGTTGGAGAGAGATTGCGGCATGGCTATCGTGTTCAGGTCAATTGAACGTCATGCCCCGGTGGGGTCAAGATGCGCAAACATTTTTGTCTGCTTGCCCCAACGGAGCCACGCATACCAGCCCAGGGGTAACGCCTAGTGGAGAGAGGTTACGCCATGGTTGTCGCTCAGATCAATTGAACGTCATACCCAAGGGGAGGCAAGATGCGCAAACATCCTTGTCTGCTTGCCCCAACGGAGCCACGGATACCAGCCCAGGGGTAACGCCTAGTGGAGAGAGGTTACGCCATGGTTGTCGCTC